>CAMONF010000287.1 GCA_946620335.1 uncultured Clostridia bacterium | reverse complement strand
GTGGTGCCCGCCGCCGAAATTCAGCCAGCGAATCTGGGGCAGGGCGAGAATATCCCCGAACTTCTCCTCCACAGCCTTGAGCGTGGTCTCCAGATCGTCGGAATTCTGCTCACACAGCGTGTGGAAATGAATCCCATCCACGAGCTTGAAAGCTTCCGGATTCGCCGCCAACCCTCGGTCAAAATTCGCCCTGGTGATTCCAAGCCTGGAACCAGGCGCGCAGGGGTCATAGATGGCATGACCTTCCTGGGTGGAGCACTCCGGATTGATCCGAAGACCGATTCCGGCCGCCATGCCCTGGGCTGCATGAATTTCCGCGACCTTCTCTCCGTACTTTGCCAGCTGTGAGAAGGAGTTGAAGACCACATGGTCGCAGATAGAGGCGATCTCATCCATCTCCTCCGCGTGGAAGGCAGGGGCAAAGATATGATTCTCCTTGCCCATCTCTTCCGCACCCAGCTTTGCCTCATAGAGGCTGCTGGCCGTGGCGCCGGACAGATATTGACCGATCAGACCGTACTCGCAAAAGCCGGAGAAGGCCTTCTGGGCCAGGAGGATCCGGCAGCCTGCCCGCTCCTCGACATGGCGGAGGATCTCGCAGTTGCGCCGGAACTTCTCCTCGTCAATCACATAGGCCGGCGTTTTCAAAGATTTTACCCATTCTTCCATTCAGTCCACCAAAACCGGATTCTCGTCGACCTTCCAGGGCAGGCCCCACTTGTTCAGCGCCTCCATGTAGGGATCCGGATCGAACTCGTCCGTGGTGTAGACGCCCGGCTTCTTCCAGACGCCGGTGGCCACCAGCATGGCGCCGATCATGGCAGGAACACCTGTGGTGTAGGAGATAGCCTGAGAGCCGACTTCCTTGTAGCACTCCTCGTGGTCGCAGACGTTGTAGATGTAAAGGGTCTTCTTCTCACCGTCCTTGGTGCCGGTGAAAATGCAGCCGATGTTCGTCTTGCCCTTGGTGCGCGGGCCCAGGGACGCGGGATCCGGCAGGAGGGCCTTGAGGAACTGGATGGGCACGATCTCCATCCCGTTGAAGTTGATTGGAGAGGTGGACAGCATGCCCACGTCCTCCAGACAACGCATGTGGTCCAGGTAGCTCTGGCCGAAGGTCATGAAGAAGCGGATGCGCTTCACTTCGGGCATGTTGCGGCCCAGAGCCTCGATTTCCTCGTGGTGGAGCAGGTACATATCCTTCATGCCGACGCCCTCGAAATCGTACTCGCGCTTGATGCTCATGGCCGGGACCTCGACCCACTTGCCGTTCTCCATGTAGGAGCCCGGCGCGGAGACCTCGCGGAGGTTGATTTCCGGGTTGAAGTTGGTGGCGAAGGCATAGCCATGGTCGCCGCCGTTGCAGTCCAGGATATCGATGGTGTCGATGGTGTCAAAATAGTGCTTCTTTGCGTAGGCCGCAAAGACAGAAGTGACGCCGGGATCGAAACCGGTGCCCAGAAGGCCCGTGAGGCCGGCCTTCTCGAAGCGCTCCTGGTAAGCCCACTGCCAGGAATAATCGAAGTAGGCCGAGAAGCCCAGCTCCTTGCAGCGCTTCTCATAGATTGCCCGCCATTCGGGATCGTCCGTGTCCTCCGGCTCGTAGTTGGCGGTATCAATATAGTCGACGCCCGCAGCCAGGCAGGCATCCATGATGGTCAGGTCCTGGTAGGGAAGGGCCACGTTGAGGACCGCGTCAGGCTGGTATTCCTTGATCAGGGCGGTCAGAGCCTCCACGTCATCCGCGTCGATCTGTGCGGTGGTGACCTTGGTCTTCGTGCCCTTAGCTTCCACTTCCGCCTTGACCTTGTCGCACTTGGACACGGTCCGGCTGGCGATCAGCAGCTCGTCAAACACTTCGTCGTTCTGGCACACCTTGTGAATCGCCACAGAGGCGACGCCGCCACAGCCGATAATCATAAGTCTGCTCATAATTTTTCCTCCTCTGAAAGAATGTCTTCCACATACTTGGGCAGCATAAAGGCTCCCCGATGAAGATTCGTTGTGTAATACCAGGTCTTCAAATGCCGCTCGTTCCACCGGCGCGCATCCAGATCCTTAAGAGGGTGGTATTTTTTCGATGCAAAGCCGAAGACCCAATAGCCCGCCGGGCAGGTCGGAATACTGGCCTGGTAGACGCGGCTGACCGGGAAGCTCCGGAAGACCTTGCGGTGCATGGCGCGGAAGGCCAGCTCGTCCTCGTCGTAGAAGGGGCTCCCGTGCTGGTAGACCATGATGCCGTCCTCGTGGAGGGCATTGTAGCAGCTGCCGTAGAACTCCTTGGTGAAGAGCCCCTCGTCATGCCCGAAGGAGTCCACCGAGTCATTGATAATGAGATCATATTTGTTGTGGCAACGCCGCAGATAGCGGAGGCCGTCCATGTTGGTGACCTGGACCCGCGGGTCGTCGAAGCCCTTGGCCGTCTCCGGGAAATATTTGCTGGAGACCTCCACGAAGAGCTCGTCCGGCTCGACCACGTCGATGTGTTCTATTTCCGGATAGAGAATCAGAGTCTTGGCGACGCCGCCGTCGCCGCCACCGATGATCAGCACCTTTTTCACGTGGGGATGCACCGCCATCGGGACGTGCACGATCATCTCGTTGTAAATGAACTCATCCGCCTCCGAGAACATGATCTGCCCATCCAGGACGATCATCCGCCCGAATTCAGGCGTCTGGAAAACGTCGATCCGCTGGTAGGGGCTTTCCCCCGAATAGAGCTGCGAGCTGACGCGGACGGACAGCTTTACATTTTCGGTCTCATTTTGCGAGAACCAGATATCTGTACCCTTCACGCCTTACCTCCCATTTCACACATAACTGACAGGCTGTTGCACTCCTCGTCCAAGGTCCCCTGGAGGGAGCAGCCCTTCTCCTTCGCGTAAGCGATATATTCCACGATGTCCGCGGTGATCCGCTCGCCCGGCGTCAGGATCGGAATTCCGGGCGGGTAGCACATGACGATCTCGCCGGATATTCTGCCTGCGGCTTCCAATAAAGGCACGGACTCCGTTTGCCCGTAAAAAGCGTCTCTGGGGTTCAGGACCAGCTCGGGAATGATCATTTTTCCCACGTACAGCTCCGCCCCCTGCTTGCCGAACCGCCGCTTGATATCCTCCAGCGCACCCACCAGCCGCTCGATATCCCGGATCCGGTCCCCGATGGAAATGTAAGCAAGTATGTTGCCTATATCTCCGAACTCGATCTGGATGTCATACTCATCCCGCAGAAGGTCGTAGACCTCGATGCCCGTGAGACCGATTCCCTGGGTGTAGACGGACAGCTTCGTCACGTCGAAGTCGTAGACGTTGACGCCGTCGATCAGGTCTCTGCCGTAGGCGTAGTAGCCGCCGAGATCGTTGATCTCCCGCCGGGCATATTCAGCCATCTCATGGACCCGGGCGAAGGCCTCCTCCCCATGAAGAGCCAGGTTCCGTCTGGAGAGGTCCAGGCTCGAGAGCAGGAGGTAGGAAGCGCTGGTGGTCTGGGTCAGGTTCACGATCTGCCGCATATACCCGTAATCCATGCCCGGTCCCAGGAGAAGGACGGAGCTCTGGGTCAGGCTTCCGCCGGACTTGTGCATGGAGACGGCCGCCATATCCGCGCCGGCCGCCATGCCGGAGACCGGCAGGTCCTTGCCGAAATACAGGTGGGTCCCGTGGGCCTCGTCCACCAGAGCCTTCATGCCGTACTCGTGGGCGATCTTTACGATGGCGCGCAGGTCCGAAGCGATACCGTAGTAGGTCGGGTTATTTACGAACACAGCCTTGGCATTGGGGTGAGCCGCGATCGTCTTCCGGAGCACGTCCACATTCATGCCTGTGGCGATTCCAATCTTCTCATCGATCTCCACCGGTACGTAGACCGGGATGCCGCCGCAGAGGACCAGCGCGTTGATCACGCTCTTGTGTACATTTCTCGGGAGGAGGATTTCCTCCCCTTCCCGGACCGTGGCGAAAATCATGGCCTGGACCGCGGAGGTCGTGCCGCCGACCATGAGGAAGGCGTGGGCAGCGCCGAAGGCATCCGCCATCAGCTCCGCGGCGCTCCGGATCACCGAGATCGGGTGGCCCAGATTGTCCAGCATTTTCATGGAGTTCACGTCGATGCCGACGCATTTTTCTCCCAGGAAATCCAGCAGCTCCGGGTTGCCGCGGCCGCGCTTATGGCCGGGGACGTCGAAGGGCACCACCCTCCGCCGCCTCAGTTCAAGCATGGCCTCGTAGATCGGGGCCGACTGCTGAGCGACTATATCCATAATGGATGTTCCTCCTTTTTGACACATATGCGCATGTCTGTACTCGTGCCAAATGAAAACCGGGATGTTGCAAAGGCGTCGGATTTCATTTTCCTCGTCCGTAAGGACCTTCGTGCAGGTCGTTACTCACGCCGGTTGAAATCCGGGATGTTCCATAAGGCGACGGATTTCATTTTCCACGGCCGAAAAGCACAAAAAAACAGACATGAACGCGGGATTCATGCCTGTCATTGTCTCATTTCTCCGCCTGTCTTGTTTAATGAAGAATGGTATCGATTTACCTTTTGTTATCTTCCTTATTCTTTCCAAACAGCGTACTTGGACATGTTCCGCATCAGAATAGTTCATCCCCTCTCCGGGGACTACTAATCATTGACCGTTTTGACAGGATCATAAAATCCCATAAAAATTTGAGTCCTCCTGGGTTTTTCATACCAGGGCCGATTTCTCGCTCGCCTTTTCGAGTGCCACCGGCTACTCAATCAATAATGAATTCGTGATGCAAAACATTTCTGTATTTGCCCATCAAAAAAGACTATATCATGGACGCCTCTCTATT
>CAMONF010000286.1 GCA_946620335.1 uncultured Clostridia bacterium | reverse complement strand
AGCCGGCGATATGCCTGTTCAGGACTACAGCGCCAACGCCAAAAAGCGGTGGCGCGTCCGCTGGCCGGCCAACCTGGACACGCCGGAGAAGATGGATGCTCTCCTTGCAGGGGCTGACCCGGATAATGAGCTGATCGTGTTCGAGAAGAACCTCTTTACCCCGGAGCTCAGCGCCCACCTCTGCGACCGCTATGCGGATGACTATACCTTCCTCTTCCTGACCGCCACCAACCCGCGGACCCTCATCGAGGAGGCTCTGTCCAAGGTCAGCGCTTCCGTGCGCCGGCGGATCCACCTGCGGAATATCGACCGGTGCTTCCCGGGGCTTAACATCGATCCGGATTTCATCCGGGACAGCTTCCCCGGAGAGCCGAAGGCGGTCCTAGAGAAGATCCGGTGCCGGGGGTCCAGGCTGGAGATGGCGATCGCGCTGCCGGCAGACGGTCTGACGGTGAAGGAGCTGCGGCTCACTTTGCGCAATGACCTGCGGAGCGAGCGAATTTCCCTGCCTTTTAAAGAGGAGCGGAAGAAAAATGAATACATTCTGACCTGCCGCGCCGATATGAACGACTACGCCCTGGAGCCTATCTACTGGGATCTGGCGGTGGTCGTGGAGAGGAAAGAGGAGGAGCTTTTGCTCCCGGTTCATTCGTCCGGCCGGCAGCGTAAGGCCTTTGCCATCGGTGACTATGTGTGCCGGCTGAAGGATGGGGTTATTTTCTTCCCGCACAGGGAGAAATTGTCTTTCATTTGCCGGAAGGGGACCAAATATGACGGCGCCGGACAGCGAATCAAGGAGTTGGCTGCGGCGGGCGTGTACCTTCTGGGCAAGCCCCTGTGGAAAAAGAAACGGATTTGGCTTATTTATGAGAAGTTCTGCACAGCGGCCCAGGACAACGGCTGGGACTTCTTTGAATACTGCATGAAGGAGCTGCCGGAGGCGGAGCGGAAGCACATTTTCTACGTGATGGATCCGGCCTCTCCGGAGTGGGCGCGCACGGAGCCCTACCGGAAGCAGGTCCTGCCCTTCATGAGCTTTAAGCATATGGTCTACGCCATGGCGGCCCGCATCTATGCCGCTTCGGAGGCGTCCACCCACCTTTACGTCTGGAACGCCAGGCCCAACCCGGTCAGCTCTGTGATCCGCCGGAAACCGCTCGTTTTCCTCCAGCATGGGGTGACGGCCTTCAAGCAGGTCCACAACCTGTTCGGCAGGCAGGTCTTTGGGAAAAAGAGCAGTTTCGCCACCACGTCCGCCTTTGAGCAGAAGATCGTGACAGACCATTTTGGCTACACAGCCGAAAATGCACCCATTCTCGGTTTCTGCCGCTGGGACGTTTTCCGGGATAAGGCTTCAGGGGAGGACCCGTTCATCCTCATCATGCCCACCTGGCGGCACTGGCTGGAGGAGAGCTCCGCGGAGGACTTTAAGGCCAGCGAGTATTATCGCCGTTACGCGGCGCTTCTTGGCAGTGAGCGGCTCCGCCGCTGCGCCGAAACCTACGGCTTCCGCCTCGTCTTTTATTTGCATCCCAAGCTGAGCGAGCAGCTGGGGGAGTTTCAGGCGGATCCGCGGTATGTGGAGCTGGTGCCCTTCGGCAGCCGGCCCCTCAACGAGATCATTATGCGGTGCAGCATGCTCCTGACCGACTATTCGTCAGTCAGCTGGGATGCCTTCTACCTGGGCAAGCCGGTGCTTTTCTACCAGTTCGACATGGAGGCCTACACCAAGGCCCACGGCGGTGGATATATCAGCTTTGAGACGGACCTTTTCGGGGACAGATTAACCGATGAGGAAGCCCTGATTGCCGACATCGAGGCCTACGCAGCCGGCGGCTTTAAGGAGAAGGAGGCCTACGCGGCCATGCGGCCGGGGCTTTTTGCTTACCGTGATGACCGGAACTCGGCCAGGACTTATGCATACATGATCAAAAAAGGGTACTGAAGGTAACAGACAGAGGCCTTTTTGAGACTGAGGGACGGTCCTTTGTTCTCATTTTTCGAATTGCTTTTCGAAAAATGAGAACAAAGGACCGTCCCTCAGTCTCAAACGGATGGGGCGGTGCACAGGCCGCTGCCTTTTTGTGATAGTAATCAGCCAAATCGCATAGTGGGCGGAAGTTCCCTGCCTGGCTGTTTGGTTCACGCAGTTTTCTTCTTGAACCTTCCCAGCATCCAGGGGAAGTACCGGTTGATGATCTCGGTTGCCCCGTAGACGGCGAGCAGGACCAGAACCAGGATGCAGAGGCATTCCGCGTGGTATTTGAGGCCGGGCGTCTTCTCGATGGCTGCCACGCCGGCGAAACCCTTGGAAATGAAGTTGATGATCATGGGCCCCCGCTGCAGTCCCATGAGGGCCAGGGAATTCTGCCCGAAGTAGGTGAGGAAGGGCAGGGACAGCTTCTTCTCCTCCAGGAACCGGAAAATGAAGAGACTCCCCAGGGATCCCGCGACACCACCTGCATAGAAGAGGACCGGTATGGTACCCAGCTTCATCATGTTGATATCGATCTTGTCTGTCATCCGGGAGAAGGCGATGGTGGCCGCAAGGAGCAGGAGGCCGGCGGCCAGACCGGGGGTGGTCTTTATTTTCCCGAAAAGGAAGAAGCTCATGTAGCCGACGGCCAGGAACCAGACGGCGACGACGGCCTTCGCGAGGACCAGGGTGATGTCCATGCCGACGTTCAGCGTGTCCAGGAGCTCACGTCTTTGGTCGATGAACCTGCTGGTCAGGACAGTGACGAGGATCGGCCAGAGAAAGGTCAGTCCCAGGAGGAGCCGGCTCTTGCTCTTTAATATCAGAAGAAAGAGAAGCTCGGAGAGAAAGAGGACCGGCAGGAACCAGAGCGGAAAGAGGCCGCGGAGGGTAAAGAAGTGGAAGAGGAGCTCCCGCAGCGTCTTTCGGGCGCCGGATCCTT
>CAMONF010000285.1 GCA_946620335.1 uncultured Clostridia bacterium | reverse complement strand
TTCCGATCCCGAGGGAAGTGCCGGAGTTCACGGCCTTTATGTATCATCTGACGGCTGTGGAGTGAAATTAAAAACCCGGGAATTGAGACACAGGGACGGTCCTTTTTACGCAAAATCAAAGATTTTGCGTAAAAAGGACCGTCCCTGTGTCTCACCGTCTCTGAATCCCGGTTTTTTCGCTTTCCCTCAAGCTTTTTTTCATCTTACCTTGCATACCGGGGATTTTTTGTGTATATTGGTTACTGTTTAAATTTTTTTACTTAGGTTTGGCGGCCTGCCTTCGTCGGAGCGGCGCTGCCCATCCCCTCTGCCGATCACAGAGGGCGTATTCATGAAAGAGGGTGAGACTATTGGTAGAGTTAGATCCGATCAGATACGAACTGAATTCCTACGACGAACCTTTAGTTGAAATGAGGGATTCACTTTAACCTCGCTGTAAAAGAAAAGCGAATTGAGGAGCTGGACCGGGAGATGGCGGACGCGGCCATCTGGAATGACCCGGAGGAGGCTCAGAAGAAAACAAAACAGCTGGCTGCGCTGAAGGCAGATGTGAACGGCTACGCCGCTCTCGTTTCCGCCCGGGACGACATCCGGGATATGATCGAGATGGCGGACGAGGAGCCCGATCCCGAGATCGTGCCCGAGGTCCAGGCCATGTTCGACGCCTTCAAGGAGAGCTACGAGAAGATCCGCCTGAAGACCCTGCTCGCCGGCGAATATGACGCCTGCAACGCCATCGTGACGCTGCACGCAGGCACCGGCGGCACCGAGGCTATGGACTGGACCAACATGCTCTACCGCATGTACACCAGATGGGCGGATGCCCACGGGCTCAGTGTGGAAGTCCTCGACATCCTCGAGGGCGATGAGGCGGGTCTGAAATCCGTCACCTTCCAGGTCAACGGTGAGAACGCCTACGGCCTTTTAAAGAGTGAGCACGGTGTCCACAGGCTTGTCCGCATTTCCCCCTTCAATGCCAACGGAAAGCGGCAGACATCCTTCTCGGCCTGCGAAGCCATGCCTCATATCGAGGATGATCTGGCCATAGAGATTGATCCCAAGGACATCCGGATCGATACCTACCGGTCCTCAGGTGCCGGCGGCCAGCACATCAACAAGACGTCCTCGGCCATCCGGATCACCCACTTCCCGACGGGTATCGTGGTCACCTGCCAGAACGAGCGGTCCCAGTTCCAGAACAAGGACAAGGCCTTCCAGGAGCTCAAAATCAAGCTCTTCATGCTGAAGAAGCAGCAGAACGCCGACAAGCTGGACGACATCCGCGGCAAGGTCACCGAGATTGCCTGGGGAAACCAGATCCGATCTTATTTCCTCCAGCCCTATCAGCTGATCAAGGACCTGCGGACCGGGGAGGAGCAGACCAACGCCCAGAAGGTGCTGGACGGCGGCATCGACCCCTTCATCAATTCCTTCCTCAAGTGGGAGGCTTTGGGCGGACGGGCCAAGGAGGCCGCGGCCGACGCGGTGGCCATCCGGTAAGCGGCCGGCCCCTTCATTCCTGCAACAGACGGACAGGCCCTCCGGGGTCTGTCTGTGAAAATGAAATAACGGAGTTAAAGCCATGATTTATGCGTCCATTTTAGGTTACGGAACGGTCGGCGCAGGCGTTTACCAGGTACTCACCATGAACGCCGAAGCCATTGCCCGCCGGGCGGGGGATGAGATCCGGGTCAAGTATGTCCTGGACCTTCGCGAATTCCCCGGCGACCCGGTCATGGATGTCCTGACCCATGACTACCAGGATATCCTGAACGATCCGGAGGTCTCCATCGTCGTCGAGACCATGGGAGGCTTAAGGCCCGCGTACCAGTTCACGAAGAATGCCCTTCTGGCCGGCAAGAGCGTCTGCACCTCCAACAAGGAGCTGGTGGCCGAGCACGGCGTGGAGCTCAGGGAGATCGCCCGCGAAAAGCAGGTCAACTACCTCTTCGAGGCCAGCTGCGGCGGCGGCATCCCCATCATCCATGTGCTGGACGACGCCCTGACGGCCGATGAGATCGATTCGGTCACCGGCATCGTGAACGGAACGACCAACTACATCCTGACCCAGATGGCGGAGAGCGGCGCTGCCTTCGAGACCTCCCTCCGGGAGGCCCAGGCCAAGGGCTTTGCCGAGCTCCATCCGGAGGCTGACATCGAGGGCCATGACGCCCAGAGAAAGATCGCCATCCTCTCGACCATGGCTTACCACAAGCATATATCTTATCAGAACGTTTACACCGAGGGCATCAGCGCCATCGATGCCGAGGATATCGCCTACGCCCGGGCCATGGGCCTGAAAATCAAGCTGCTGGCCACTTCAGGGCGGAACGAGGACGGAATCTGGGCCATGGTCGCCCCCATGCTGGTCGGCAAAGACAATATGCTCTACCACGTGGACGGCGTCCTGAACGCGGTCTGCGTCCACGGCAATGCCCTGGGTGACAGCATGTTCTACGGCAGCGGCGCCGGCAGAATGCCGACCGCTTCAGCCGTCGCCGGCGACGTGGTGACCGCGGCCAGGAACCTGGGCAGGCCCATTCTCTCTGACTGGACCAGCGAGGAGACGGAGCTTCTGCCTGTGGACGATGTTGCCCACGCTTTCTTTGTCCGCTTTGCCGGCACAAAGGCAGAGGCTGCAGAGCTCTTTGGCGATGTCCCGACGGTGGTCCTCCCGGATATGCAGGGCGAGATCGGCGTCATGACCGAAGTGATGACGGAGGCCGACTTCCGAATGATCGCTTCCAGGACCAAGAAGATCGTCAAGTGCATCCGCAGGGCGTAAGAAATGAAGACACCCGCCCGGCGGTCAAAAGGGCAGCCGGACGGTCAGGACCTGCCCGGTCCTCATAAAAGGGCTGCGGTCCTCCAGGGGGAGGACTTAAGGATTGTTATCCCGGTCTGGTTTCATTTTCCGGGTACCGGGGCTGGAGAGGAGATAGTATTAGGAAATGTTGATTGTGAAAAAATTCGGCGGGACCTCGGTCGGCACGCCGGAACGGATCATGAACGTCGCGAGACGCTGCATCGAGGACTACAACAGAGGAAACGACATCGTGGTCGTGCTTTCGGCCATGGGCAAGACGACGGATGAGCTGATTTCCCTGGCCCATCAGGTCAACCCCAAGCCGCCCAAGCGTGAGCTGGATATGCTGATGACCACAGGCGAACAGGTCTCTGTCGCCATGATGGGCATGGCCATGGACGCCATGGGCGTGCGGGCCGTTTCCCTGAACGCCTACCAGATCGCCATGCATACCACCAGCACCTACGGCAATGCCCGCTTAAAGCGCATCGACCGCGAGCGCATCCTCCATGAGCTGGAGGACCGGAAGATCGTCATCGTGACCGGCTTCCAGGGCATCAACAAGTATGACGACTACACCACCCTGGGCCGCGGCGGCTCTGACACCACCGCTGTCGCCCTCGCAGCCGCCCTCCATGCGGACGCCTGCGAAATCTATACCGACGTGGACGGCGTCTACACCGCCGACCCGCGCGTCGTCCCGACTGCCCGCAAGCTCAAGGAAATCACCTACGACGAGATGCTGGATCTGGCCACCCTGGGCGCCGGCGTCCTCCACAACCGTTCCGTGGAAATGGCCAAGAAATACGGGGTCAAGCTTGTTGTCCGCTCCAGTCTCAATAATACCGAAGGAACCATGGTCAAGGAGGAAGTTACTGTGGAAAGAATGTTAATCAGCGGCGTTGCCATCGACAAAAAAGCAGACCGGGTCTCTGTGGTAGGCCTTAAGGACCGGCCCGGCGTCGCCTTCAGGCTCTTCGATATCCTGGCCAAGGCCAAGATCAATGTGGACGTGATCCTGCAGTCCATCGGACGCGACGGGACCAAGGATATCTCCTTCACCTGCGATGACGAGTGCGTGGACGAAGCCGTCGCCGCCATCGAGGCCAACAAGGCCCGCCTCAACTACGAGTCCCTTTCCTGCAACAAGAATGTCGCCAAGGTCTCCATCGTCGGAGCCGGCATGATGTCCAACCCGGGCGTCGCGGCCAAGATGTTCGAGGCCCTCTACAATGAGGACATCAACATCAACATGATCTCCACATCCGAGATCCGCGTCACCGTTCTCATCAACGAGGAGGACTGCGAGCGCGCCGCCAACGCCATCCATGAAGCCTTCGACCTGGGCAGGACCCACGCGATGTGATCATTTGGAAATAAAAACAGCCACACCCTCCCGCACGGCGATCGTGCTTCGGAGGGTGTGGCTGTTTTATGAACAGAAAATGAACAAATATTTATCAATTGTTGGGATTCTTTTCATATCGAGTTCATAAGTCCAAGATAATATATGTACAGTAAGAAAAACTTACTGACAAAGCCAATTACCTTTTTCTTTTTCATTTTATCCGCCGGGAGGCGGAACTCCTTCCCTTTTTTAATTAGAAGCCGCACCTGCCATGCGGCTTCTTCTTTTTTTGGGGGAGGGGGAAACTGGGAATCAGGGACGGTTCCTTTTCCCACTTTTCATGAAATGAAAAGTGGGAAAAGGAACCGTCCCTGATTCCCAGTTTTTTAGAATGGAAGGCCGGAGACAAAGGACCGTCCCTGTGTCTCTGAAGTTACAAGAAGACCCCGGTCCGTCCGGACCGGGGTCTTCACATTACCTTCTCTATTCGGCATCAGCCAAGGCTGATAGCTTCCATCGGGCATACGCCAGCGCAGGTTCCGCACTCGACACAGGCGTCAGCATCGATGACATAATGCTCGTCGCCCTGAGAGATGGCGCCGACCGGGCACTCAGCCTCGCATGTTCCGCAGCTTACGCAATCATCAGAAATAACATATGCCATAGTAGTATCCTCCT
>CAMONF010000284.1 GCA_946620335.1 uncultured Clostridia bacterium | reverse complement strand
TCCTTTTCCCAGTTTTCAGAGAAAACTGGGAAAAGGAACCGTCCCTGATTTCCACTTTTGAGAGAAAACCTGGGAAGAGGAACCGTTCCTGATTTCCCCTTTTCTCATCGGAGGGCAGCGGATTGAATATTAAAATCGTCTGTGTGGGAAAAATTAAGGAGAGCTACTTTCGCGGAGCAGTAGAGGAATATTCCAAGCGTTTAGGCCGCTACTGCCGTCTGACCATCCTTGAGTGCGCTGACGAGAAGACGCCGGACGGCGCCTCCGCGGAGGTCGAGCGGGCTATCAAGCGCACGGAGGGGGAGCGGATCCTGCGACAGCTCAAGGATACGGATTATTGTATCGCCCTGGCGATAGAGGGCAGGAGTATGAGCTCAGAGAAGCTGGCATCAAGGCTGGACAGCCTCATGGGTTCAGGCAAAAGCACGATCGCCTTTGTGATCGGCGGGTCGCTGGGTCTTTCCGACGAAGTGCTGGCCCGGGCGGACGAGAAGCTCAGTTTCTCCGCCATGACTTTTCCCCACCAGCTCATGCGGGTGATCCTTCTGGAGCAGATCTACCGGTCCTTCCGGATCATCCACCACGAGCCCTACCATAAATGACCGCCCCGGGCATTTCATTTTCATATGAAACATGGTAGAATGAAAAAGCGTAATACCCTTTCAGAATCAGGAGGATCCTGTCATTAACGAAGTTCAGCTGCCGATCCCCGCGGAGCATGCGCGGAACATCTTCGGGGATCTGGATAAACATTTAAAGACAATTGAAAAAACTCTTCAGGTGGATATCACCGTCCGCGGCGACGCCGTGAGGGTCACCGGACCCGGCAGCGCGCCCGCCAGGGCCGAAAAGCTCCTGAAGGACCTGCTCCATCATTCCGAGCGGGGAAATGAGATCACGGACCAGAACGTCGCCTACGCCCTGTCCATGCTCATGTCCGACAGCCCCAGCGGCCTTGAGGAGCTGGACCGGGATGTCATCATCAACACCATCACCGGCCGCCCCATCAAGCCCAAGACCGCCGGTCAGAAGGCCTATGTGGATTCCATCCGGCAGCGGATGATCACCTTCGGCATCGGCCCCGCCGGCACCGGCAAGACCTACCTGGCCATGGCCATGGCCATCCGGGCCTTCCGCCGGGACGAGGTCACCCGTATCATCCTGACCCGACCTGCCATCGAGGCGGGAGAGAAGCTGGGCTTCCTTCCCGGCGACCTCCAGAGCAAGATCGACCCCTACCTGCGGCCCCTCTACGACGCCCTCTATGAGATCATGGGCGCGGATGCCTTCCAGCGCAATTCGGAGAAGGGCCTCATTGAGGTGGCGCCCCTTGCCTACATGCGCGGCCGGACACTGGACAATGCTTTCATTATCCTGGACGAGGCCCAGAACACCACCCCGGCCCAGATGAAGATGTTCCTGACCCGCATCGGCTTCGGCACCAAGGTTGTCATCACCGGCGACCGTACCCAGAAGGACCTGCCGCGGGACACCCGGAGCGGTCTTGACGTGGCCTGGGAGGTCCTTAAGAACATCGACGAGATCGGCTTCTGCGAGCTCTCCTCCAGGGACGTCGTACGCCATCCCCTGGTCCAGAAGATCGTCATGGCCTACGAGAAGTACGAAGCCAAACACACGGAAAAGCGCCCGCCCAGGATCCGCAGCGGCGGCTCGCGCACCTTCCGTCACAAAGACAGCAGGACTTAAGGAGGATCCGGCATGACCATTACCATTGAAAATGAGTACACCGGCCGGGATTTCACAGAGATCCTTCCTTTCGATATCCAGGCCGTGGCCGACAAGGTCGTGAATGCCGCCCTTGATGTCCTTGATTGCCCGTATGAGGTCTCCGTGAGCATTCTGCTGACGGACAGCGAGGGAATCCGGGGCATCAACGCGGAGATGAGGAATATAGACGCGGAGACGGATGTGCTTTCATTTCCCATGTGCGATTATGAAGAACCGGGCAATTTTGACCATCTGGAGGATGATATCTCCGGCAACTTCGACCCGGAGACAGGCGAGCTGCTTCTGGGAGATATCGTGCTGTGCGTGCCCCGCATAAAAGCGCAGGCTGAGCAGTTCGGGCACAGCACCCTGCGCGAGTACGCCTTTCTGATCGCCCACAGCCTGCTTCACCTGACCGGGTTCGACCATATGGAGCCCGGGGAGGAGCAACGCATGTTCGCCCTCCAGGAGGAGATCCTGAATTCCTGCGGCATCACGAGAGATGCTGTCTGAATATATCATTTACAGAGCGAGGAGATAATCATGAAAAAACGTATTGGCATTACAGCGCTTGTCCTCTCCGCTGTGCTGACCTTCAGCGGCTGCGCTGCTGCTGCGGAGGCTGCAAAGGAGAGGGAGACGCCGGCTGAGGCAGCGGTGACGGAGGCAGCGGCTCCGACTGAGGTGGCCGCGGTCGAGGAGGATCCCACGCCTACGCCTGAGCCGACGGAGACTCCGATTCCCACACCTACGCCCGAGCCGACGGAACAGATCCCGGAGGGCTACGTCAAGAGCATTCTGACCGGCGAATATGTCGAGGAGGAGATCGGGAAGAGACGCCCGGTGGCCGTGATGATCGACAATGTGAAGGATGCCCTGCCCCAGAGCGGTATCTCCAAGGCGGACGTCATGTATGAATCCGTCGTCGAGGGCAGCTACACCCGCATGTGCGCCGTCTTCCAGGACTACAGCGACCTCGGCCGCATCGGACCCATCCGGAGCTGCCGCGATTACTTCATTTCCCTGGTGGCCGGCTTCGATCCGATCTACACCCACTACGGCCAGGCGGCCTACGCCCTGACCTATCTGGAGTCCGACAATGTGGACAACGTCTCGGGTCTGGCGGACTACGCCTACAGCTACTTCTTCCGCGACAACACCTATAACAAGGCGCCTCACAACGCCTATATCGATACCAAGGGCCTGGACGGCGTCATTGAGCACCTGGGCTACCGGCGCGATCTGAAGGAGGACTATAAGTCCCAACTGGCCTTCACATGGGTAGGAGAGGAAGCCCAGCTCACCGATCCGGTCCCGGCCGCTTACGTGGAGCCCGGCTACCTGAGCAACGCCCCCTGGTTCGAGTATCATGAGGATGACCAGCTCTACTACCGCTTCGAGTACGGCGGCCCCCACATGGATGTGGACGCCGACAAACAGCTGGCCTTCACCAACATCATCCTTGAGTATCAGAACTATGACCACTACCAGAAGACCCAGTATCTCCACTTCAACACGGCTGATGTTGGCTGGGGCATGTACATCACCCGCGGCCAGGCCATGCCGATCCACTGGTACCGGTCCGATTTCTATGACGCCGTCGAGTACTACGACGATGACGGAAATTAAATCAAGCTCAACCCCGGCAAGACCATGATCTGCGTCATCCAGAACGAGTTCATTGGCAAGTGCAAGATCGGCGCCAGCCGCGAGGAAGCCCACACGGTCCTGAACGAGGAGGATACTGCCACCATGGTCAAGCATAACCTTGACTGGAAAGGCTGGTACGAGTATCAGGAAGAGCCCTGGCTGTCTGAGATGGACAAGCAGCGAGTTGCCTGGATCGAATCCCACGGCGGAAAGTCTAAAGTAGAGTCTACATGGAATCTCAAGTGATAAATGAAAACAAGGGTCGCGAGACCCTGAAGGACAAAAAACGCATCGTCATCAAGCTCGGCTCGGCCTCCCTGGTCCACACGGAGACCGGCCGGCTCAACCTTCCCAAGCTGGAGATCCTGGCCAGGGAGGTGACGGACCTCCACAACCAGGGGAAGGACGTCATTCTGGTCTCCTCCGGCGCCATCGCCGTGGGACGCGGCGCCATGGGCATCAAGAAGGTCCAGAATCTCATGGAAAAGCAGGCCTGCGCCGCCATCGGCCAGGTCCAGCTCATGATGATCTACCACAAGCTCTTTGCCGAGTACGGCCAGAACGTGGCCCAGGTCCTCATGTCCAAGGAGACCTTCACGGACCCGGAGATGCGGTTCAACGCCCGCAACACCTTCGAGGAGCTCTTCACCCTGGGCGCCATCCCCATCGTAAACGAGAACGATACGGTCTCCACTTACGATATCCAGTTCGGCGACAACGACCGGCTCTCCGCAGTCGTCGCAGCCCTCATCAAGGCGGACCTGCTGCTCCTCCTCTCCGATATTGACGGCCTCTACACCGACGACCCGAGGGTCAATCCCGATGCCAGCTTCATCAGCTACGTCGACTCGGTGGACAGCCACCTGCTCGGGTACGCGAAGAAATCCACCGGCAGTGACTACAGCGTCGGCGGTATGGCAACCAAGCTCCTGGCCGCCGACATCGCCACCTCAGCCGGCACGGACATGCTGATCGCCAACGCGGCCGACTTCCGGATCATCCACCGCCTGATAGAGGGAGGAGCCGAAGGCACCTTCTTCAGGGCCAGCGCCAAGGATGACTTCTACCTGATCGACTATCTCGAGAAAATGTAAACACAGACCCCGCAGTTTTGTCTATCGCAGACAGGCTGTGGGGTACTTGTTATCCAAAATCTAATAGTAAATTTTTAAGTTTTCTCTTCAAAATCGCATAGCTACTTGACTGAATACAGGGAAATGTTGTATATAAGATAAAGGAAAATAATGGGACAGATGGATAGGTGACCTCGAAAGAGAGCACTTTGGTCTCATTTGGTTTGCTATGTTTTTTTTGCTGTTCCTGTGAGTCTTCAGCGCGCCGATTTGGCACGATGGTTCCTGACTCGCAGAGAACCGGCAGCCAGGGAGGGCAATTGACAGGAAAAAACAGCTATTTGGAAACAGAGAATTTCATCAGAGAACAGCTGGCATTGATCGAAAGGAACAATGAGGCTATCTCTACTCTTCAGCAGCTCATCCACAACTGCCTGACCAATGATAAATCTCTCCAGTTTTGCATCGTGGATCGAATGGAGGACAAGGAGTCCGCACTTCTTGAATTGCAGAGTATTCTTGAGGTTCCGGAAGACCTGATCTTTGTTGAATCCGTACAAGGCTTTTCGGAGTACTGGAATGATAAGGGGCTTTGGAAAGGTGGCAGAAAACCTCTTGTTTATATCTGCAGTGAAGACGCGGATTGTGAGGACGAGAATATTCTGGAAAAGGCAGGCCTTAAGAAGAATCGCAACTGCTTTAATATCAGAAAGCTGGCTGAGGCCATGTCACTCATCGATCACCGATAATACTTCTGTAATCAGAAATGGGCGTTCATTATGAAAAAGAAAGAATGGAACAAAACAAAAAAGTCTTCAAAGGTAGGCAGGTTATTCATGGCATTGGGCGTTACCGCCGGCATGGCGGCAGCTCCCGGGAATGCGTTTGCGGCTGAGCAGGGCGGGGACGAAGTGGAGAATACTATCGACCTGCAGCTTGAGCAGACCGCACAGGATGAAGAAATCGTTCTGAATAATACTCGGGAAGGCAGTGATGAGGTAAAGGAAGACCATGAATTAACGGAGGAAGAGAAGGACTCTATCCAGGTCAAGGAAGAGGAGCTTGCCTCCGACTACGAGGAGGAGATTGCCTCTCTGAGCAATGAAATTGCCGGGGAGTCTTCCGAGTCGGAAGCTCTCGGCTATGAGAGCTTGCCTGAGAGTGCGAACATCTCTGAGAGCATGAGCGTTTCCGAGAGCGTGAGTTCTTCTGAGAGCATGAGCGTTTCCGAGAGCGTGAGTTCTTCTGAGAGCCTGAGCTTGTCTGAGAACGAATATCAATCTGAAAGTGTTCGCATTTCTGAGAGTGAAAGCGAAGCTTCTGCCAGCCGGAGCGCAGCGGTCAGTGAAAGCGGATCTGACAGTGATTCGGCTTCTGAATCCGATTCGGAAACCGTTTCGGAGGCGGCAGAGGAGAGCTCTGTCTCCGAGGCAGACAGTGCTTCTGAGAGCGAGAACGGATCTTCCGCTGCCGAGGAGGAAAGCCAGGCCGCCATTGCGGAAGAATCCGAACAGGAGTCGGAAATCGGTTCTCAGGAGGCTGCCGAGGTAGTGACAGCGAGCGAGTCAGAGGAAAATGTCTCCGAAAGCCAGGCGGATGACTCTGCAGCTTTATCCGAAAACGGCAGCTATTCAGATTCCGCAAGTGTTTCCGAGAGCACTTATGTTCTGGAAAGTGAGAGCGCTTCCCAGTCTCTTTTCGCGTCCGAAAGCGAATCTCTTGCCGCGAGCGAGTATCTTGCGAAATACGATCAGGAAGTTATCAACTATATTACGAACACCATCAACGCTGAAGCAGGCGTGACGATTCCTGCGGGTGCTAAAAATGTCAGGTATGATATTGTCGATGTCTCTATCGATGAGACGAGCGGTATCAAGAACATTACCTGGACCCTCACCTTTGAGGACGAGAGCGGCGTTCATACGGAGACCAGAAAATCTGTCATTGTGCCTACTGTCAGTTTCCGGGCCGTCAAGAGCTTCCTTCTTGGCGCGACCAGGGGCGGCACCAACACAACGCAGCAAGAAAAGGATTTCCGTGATGAATACAATGCCGGAAGCGTCAGCGACAGCACGGCAGCCGCACTGATTGCCCAGGTGGACGGCAGGCCCGGCGCGACAGGCGCAGTCACCAATAAGACGGTCGACGGTCATACTCTTTATGCTGTCACTGCGGATGGAACGACCAAGTATTACTACTATGACGTGAATGCCGATGGCACCATCGTGATCTCCGAAGTAGAGCAGCTTACGCAGGAAAACCTCAGCAGGGATGCATATGATACGTTAAAGACATCTGTAGGCGAGGATAAGATTGTTAAAGTAACAAAGACAGTTTCATCAACTGAGACGGAAGAAATTGTAGTTACAGCTGATAAGTCAATCGAGATAAGCAAAGACTATGATTTTTCTGGTAAAGATAAAAATCTGATAGACGACCAGATCGTTCTCAAGATAGAAGATCTCCGAGACGGCAATGCTTTCTTCCTGGGCGGCCAGCCTAAGGAAAATCAGATCTACTATCTCTATTCGTTTAATCGGAATGGCGTACACAAGACCACCTATTTTTATAATCCTACGAAGCGTCCACAATGGGTGTTTTCAACGAGAGATGGCGCTGAAAGCGGAGAGGACTACCATGCCCACTGGACCTTTAGTGAATTATTAGATAGAACAACAGATTACTATATCGGATTAGCTCAACGGTATAATTATACCCAATACATCATAGTTCCAAAGGTGGAATATGATGTCACATACCTTGATTCCGGGTCTGAAATGGAATGGCTCTCTGATCAGGAGAGTTTGAGCAACAGCGAGTCCGTTTCCAACTCGATCAGTGAGAGTGAGTCTACCTCCATCAGTATCATCGAGAGTGAATCTACCTCCGTATCAGTCTCTGAGAGTGAGAGCACTTCTGCGTCTATCAGTGAGATTGAGTCTACCTCCAACTCGATCAGTGAGAGCGAGTCTACCTCCACGTCGATCAGCGAGAGCGAGTCTACGTCCACGTCGATCAGCGAGAGTGAGTCCACATCTACCAGCATCAGCGAGAGTGAGTCCACATCTACCAGCATCAGCGAGAGCGAGTCCACCTCCACCAGC
>CAMONF010000283.1 GCA_946620335.1 uncultured Clostridia bacterium | reverse complement strand
CGGCCGCCTCCTGGGCGGGATAGCTGTCCGTGCTGCGGCGCAGCATGTTGGCCTGGATCTGGCCGAAGGACTCCTGTGTGAGTTTCAGTATTTCCATAATAATCTCTCCCTGGACGGACAGGAATCCGTCCTGAAAATGAAGGACATCCGGACCGGCCGGCCGCGTCCTTCCTAAAGCAGCGTGCAGACCACTCTCTCACCCGTCTCTGCGGGCGGGTATCACCGGCGGGCTGCCGCCTTCTCTGCCGCTTCCCGGGCCAGCTCCGCCTTTAAGAGGCGGATGATCTCGGAAATGCGTTCATTTTCCATCTTCATGCTGACCTGGTTGACCACCATGCGGGCGGACAGGGGGCAGACCTCCTCGAGGACGTCCAGACCATTCTCCCGGAGGGTGGCGCCGGTCTCGACGATGTCCACGATCACCTCGGAAAGCCCTACGATGGGGGCCAGCTCGATGGAGCCGTTCAGCTTGATGATCTCCACCGTCTGGTGCTTCCGGTTCAGGAAGTAGTCCTTGGCGATGTTGGGGTACTTGGTCGCGACGCGGATCTGGTCGCCGCTCTCCAGATACTTCCGGGCGCTCTCCGGCCCGCAGACGCACATGCGGCACTTGCCGTAGCCCAGGTCCAGGACCTCATAGAGCTTGAGGCGCTCCTCCATGATGGTATCGCGGCCCACGATGCCGATGTCGGCGGCGCCGTAGTAGACGTATGTGGGGACGTCAGGGCCTTTGGCCAGGAAGAACTGGAGGCCCAGCTCCTCATTTTTGAAGATCAGCTTTCTCGAATCCTCCACCTTGGTGCCGTCCGCCGTGATGCCGACCCGCTCGAAGAGGTCCAATGTCTTCTTGGCCAGGCGGCCCTTGGTGAGGGCTATGGTAATTGGTCTCATTTAAAAAACTCCTGAAAATAAAGTCAGCCCTGCCGGATTCCCTGACGGCTGAGCGCGTTCATCAGCTGGTCCAGATAAAGGCCCATGCCCACGGCCGGATAGTCGCGGCCGAAGTTCCCGAGCAGGTTGTCATAACGGCCGCCCTTGGCCACCGGCTCGCCGACGCCGTAGGTGAAGGCCGAGAAAATGATGCCCGTGTAATACCGGTACTTGCTCAGCAGGCCGAAATCGTAGGACACATATTTGTCCAAGCCCCGCGCGGCCAGCAGCTCGTTGATCCTGCGCAGGCGGGCGATGGCGGCGTCTGTTCTTCCCTGGTCGGAGAAGGCGGCCGCCTCGTCCAGGACCTCCCCGCCGCCGAAGAGCTGGGGGAGACGTATGAGGGCTGCTTTGGTGGTCGGATCCAGGTCCTCCCCGTCCAAAAGCTCCTCGACGCCGAAAAAGTTCTTGTTGGAGATGAGCTTTCTGATCTCCTCCACGGATTCGTCCGTCAGTCCGGTGCCTTCCACCAGGGCCTTGAAGAAGTCGACTTCTCCCACGCTGACCTGGAATTCCTTAAGGCCCGAGGCGAGGAGCATCTCGCAGGTCAGGGCGATGACTTCGGCGTCCGCCTCGGCGGAGCCGTCGCCGATGAACTCGACGCCCATCTGGGTGGCTTCCTTGAGCCTGCCCTGGTACTGGTATTCCGCGTTGTTGCGGAAGGTGCTGCCCTCGTAGCTGAGCCTCACCGGCATGGCCTCCTCCGGCATGTGCATGGACACGGCCCGCGCCACGGAGGGCGTGAAGTCGGGCCGGAGGACCAGCGTATTGCCGTCGCGGTCAAAGAACTTGAAGAGCTCCCGGGAAGCGGTGGTCCCGATATCGCTCGAAAATACGTCAAAATACTCGATGGCCGGCGTCTCGATCTCCTCGCAGCCATAGCGCTCGAAGACGTCCCGAATGGCGGCCATGAGCCGTCTCTTTTCCCGGCATTCGCTGCCGTAGATGTCCCGCACACCCTCCGGGGTATGGATCACTCGCGTGTTCATTCTTCCTCCTCCCTCTCGTCGAGGTCGTGCTGCACGCCTTCCAGAAAAGGCAGCAGGCTGATCTTGTCCCTTAAATAAAAGCCTGGGTCGAGCTCCTCGATTCGAAAGCTCTTGCGGCCGCCGCTCTCCATCCGGTCCCAGAATGTCTTCATTTCCCGGAATGTCATGTAATAGTAGGTCTGTCTGGCGGTAAAGCAGATGAGGAGAAAGGCGACTCCTCCCTGTTTCTCGAAATCCTCCATGAAGGCCACCTGGTGGGGGTGGATGTTCTGGAGGGGAAAAGTGTCCTCCGCGCACTCCTTGGCGTCGAAGCAGACCGGGATGCCCTGGACTACGCCTATGTAGTCCACCGTACTCTTCTTGTCAAAGTAGGCAAGGGTGATGTGGCGGCTCTCCTTCTCGATCTCGATGGGCGTGATGGGCGTCGGCACCTTCTGGATGAGGGCCAGGCCCTGGCTCCTGTACTGGTCTATGGTAACGTTGATGAGCTCCTCCAGGTCCGAGCCCCGGAGGCCTCTGGAATTCCAGGTCCCCAAACTGTCTCCTTCCTAAATCTCAGTGGACAAGGCCCAGCTTGCTGATGGGCCAGTACCGGAGGCCGGCCTGCCCCACGATCTGGTCAGCGGAGACGAAGTGGTTGTCCCAGAAACGGGAATCGTTGCTGTGCTGACGGTTGTCCCCCATGACGAAGTAGTGGCCTTCCGGCACCAGATAGGGCCCGTAGTTCCCCTCCGGCACCTCCGGGCAGAAGCTGTCATCCAGCGCCACCTCAGATTCGTCAATATATACCTTGCCGTCTCGAATGAGCACGGACTCGCCCGGCAGGCCGATGATCCGCTTGATGAAGAGGACTTCCTCATCGTCCGGATACCGGAATATGATGATATCGTACCTGGCCGGATCGTCGAACAGGTAGGCCAGGCGGAGGCCGAAGATCCGGTCTCCCTCCATGACGGTGTTCTCCATGGAGGCGGAGGGGATCTTGGCGTTGATGATGACGAAGCTGTTCAGGGCCAGGACAACGGCTATCGTACAGACGAGGAGGATGACGTCCTCCTTAATCTCCCTCAGGATGGCCTTGCGGGCCTCCCCGCCGTTCTTATTGTCCTCCAGCCTGGCCTTCCGCTTCGCCCGCCTCTCCTCGTAGGCCTCGTCCACGTCGTCCGGAGACTCGGGGAAATGAATCCCCTCAATGAGCCCGTCGTCGTAGTCCTCGTCCCAGGCTCTCTTCCTTTTTACTTCCTTATCCTTCATGTTCTGACAAATGAAGTCCTTTCATGATTTTCACGAACTGCTCCGGCAGCGGGGCCGAAAAGCTGCGGCCGCTGAGCCGCTCAAAGCGTCCTTCGATGTCGCCGAAAGTCACACGCTCCGCATGGAGCAGCTGGTGGCTGAGACCGAACCGGCGCTCCAGCTCCCGGTTGGCCGACGGGCTGCCGTATTTGCGGTCCCCCGCCACGGGTGTACCCGCGAAAGCTAGATGAGCCCTGATCTGATGCGGCCTGCCGGTATAGAGCCGGACACGCACCAGGGAGTAGTCCTCTCCCGCCGCCTCTGTCCTCCAACCGGTGACCATTTCCCCGGAGCCCTCAAAGGGCTGGGCGGACACAGTCACCTTGTTCTCGGTGGCATTTTTCTTATAGTAGACCCTGGCCTGCTCCGTGTCCCGGGGCTGACCGGTTGTAATGGTCAGGTATTCCTTGGCCACCCGGCGGTCTTCGCCGTCCTCCCGCAGGATCTCCGCGAGAAAGGCCGCCCCCGGGCGGGTCCTGGCGCACAGGACGATGCCGCTGGTGTTGCGGTCCAGGCGGTTCATGGGGGCCGGGCGGAAGGTTTTCATTTCCTCCTCGGTCAGCTGCCCGCGGGCCAGAAGGTATCCGGGCAGGTACTCCGCCAGGGAGACGTCCTCCGGCGCCGCCTTCTGGGTCAGCATGCCGCAGGGCTTGTTCACAAAAATGAAATCCTCGTCCTCATAGAGAATCTCAAGGGGATGATCCGGAAACGCCTTTTCCTCCGCCTGACCGGAGAATTTGGCGTAAGTCTCGTCGGAGAAAAAGACCCGGATGCGGTCGCCGCGTTTCAGGACCTCGGTCCCCTGGGCCTTCCCGCCGTTCAGGGTGATGTTCTTCTTCCGGAGCATCTTGTACAGAAAACCGCCCGAAGCGCCGGGCAGAAGCTTCTTTAAGTACTTGTCCAGCCTGCCGCCCTCGTCGCGGGCGCTGATGATGATTTCCTTCATATCAAAGTGAGATGCGGGTCAGGAGGTGCCAGATGAGCTCCTCCCGCGTGTAGTCCGGATACCGGGCATCCGGCTTGAAGGGGATACCGGCCCGAAGGCTGTCGGCGTGCTCGTTCAGAGAGTCCATGCGCTCCAGGAACTTGGGCAGGGAATCCATGAGGTGGACGTTGACCTTGTAGCCGTTCTGGCGCATGACACGGGTGATGTATTCCTGGGTGAATGCCTTGTCCGACCTCTTCTCGGAGACCAGCCCCACGATCTCGCTACCGCAGATGGCGACGGCGTCCAGCATGGAATTGCCCTTCTCGTTGGTCACGAAGAGCTCGTAGGCCATGAGGAGGGAGCCCTCCCGCGCACGGATGGCCTCATACCGTTCCTCGGGCAGGGACTTGTGGAGGAAGACCACGATGGTGCCGGTCATGGACATGGCGAAGGGAATCATCATGACCATGCCAAAAACGGTAAAAATGTTCTGGAGACTGCCGTTCATGATGATACCGGTGACGATGATCAGACCGGCGGCCAGCAGGAGGACACCCGAGATCATGGACCGCCTGAAGCGCTCCCATCTGAAGTATCCCCATTCACCCTTGCCTGCTTTTTTCAACGCTCTGCTCTCCTTTTCTTTCTCTGGCGAACTATTGTAACATAGCTTGATGGAACATGCATTAAAATTTTATTCTTCCCTCAGTCCATGAGCTCCCGATAATCGGAAATGAACCCATCCGCCAGCTCCCGCTTCTCCTCCTCCATCTCCGCGGAGTAGTCGTCCCGGACGGCAATGGTCGTCATCCCGGCCCTCTTGCCGGCCAAAATCCCGACCGGTATGTCTTCAAATACCAGACATTTCTCCGGCGCTACCCCCAGGGAGGCCGCAGCGGTCAGGTAGACCGTGGGATCCGGCTTGCCGGCTTTCACGTCGTCGCAGGTGATCAGGCTGTCAAAGTCCGCCCTGAGACCCCTGGCCTCCAGGATCTTCTCGATCAGGTCCATATGGTTGCTGGAGGCGATGGCAGTCTTCATCCCCTCGGCGCGGATCCAGCGCAGAAAGTCCAGAACGCCAGGCTTGAAGGCTACCTCGTACTTGTACTTGTGCTCGGCCATGTCCAGCCAGTCCTGCCCGATCTTTTCCACGGAGTCCGGGATCCGGAACCGCTTCTTGAAATAGGCGGCCACCTCCTCGTAGCGGAGCCCCTCCAGGCACTTCTGCAGGTCCTCCGGGACCGCAAGCCCGAACCGGGCCAGGTATTCCACGTCTATGTCGTGCCACATACCCATGGAGTCGATCAGGGTGCCGTCCATGTCGAAAATGACGGCTTCGTAGTCAAAAATATTCATGTCATCCTCCATCCGGCAGGCCGTTTGTTCTTGAGCAGTCCCCGGCTGGCTGAGCCGAACCCCAAAGGCAGGCCGTCCACCGTGACCAGGATATCCTTCTGTTCGATACTTAAGGGAAGGCCGGCCGGTGCGCCCTCTCCCTCCTGGATTTCTCCGGGACTGACCTCTATGGTCTCGCCCTTCAGGTACTTCTCCACACGGCCGTCGCCGGCGGTCAGGTCCATCACCTGCGGCCACTGCCTGCCGCCCAGGGTCATAGCCAGGGGCTGGGTCGGCAGCACACGTTTTCCTTTCAAAGTTCCCGCCTCAAGGCCGGTCATGAGATAGCGGATCCCCCGCTCGGGCCGCATCCCTTCCGGCAGGCGGAAGAGGCCGCCCACCAGCTCCGCGTAGGAGGCTTTGGCCGCCTTCCTGGGCTTCTTCTCGCCGTCCCGCCGGAAAAGGGCCAGGAACTGCCCTTCCCCGTCCATCCGGTGCGGGTAAATGCGGACACACTTCTCCGTTCCCGGCAGCGCACCCGGCGCGAAACCATCGTAATAAGGCTCAATGGGTACGAGGTGAAGATCGGGATGGGCATCCAGGAGCCGCAGCACATTGGCTTCATTTTCCTCGGGCGAAAAGGTGCAGGTGGAGAACATGAGGTGGCCGCCCGGGCCAAGCATCCTAACGGCTTCCTCAAGGATTTCCGCCTGGAGGGGGGCGTAATAGTCCGGTCCTTTGTCCTCGTAGGCCCGGACCATGGACGGCTCCCTGCGGAACATGCCCTCGCCCGAGCAGGGGGCGTCCACCAGCACGGCGTCGAAATGGCCGGCAAAATGCCGGGCAAGCTTTGCCGGCTCCTCCGCCGTCACGAAAGCGTTGACCGCCCCGGCTGTCTGCAGGTTCCGCTTCAGGGCCTGGGCCCTGCTGGCGGAAATGTCGTTGGCCAGGAGCATCCCCTGCCCCTGAAGGCGCATGAGCAGCTGGGTCGTCTTGCCGCCCGGGGCGGCGCAAAGGTCCAGTACGTGATCGCCCGGGGCGACGGGAAGCCGGGAGGCCGGCGTCATGGCCGACGGCTCCTGAAGGTAATAGAGTCCGGCGTAATAATAGGGATGCCTTGCCAGAAGCGCATAGGCGGCCTCGTCGGGTTTGAAACCCTCCCCAATCCAGGGAAGGGGTTCCAGACCAAAAAGTCCCGGGGCAAGATGTGAAAAAGCCTCCGGCGACATTTTGAGCGTATTGAGCCGGAGGCCTCTGACAGGCAGACAGGAAAGACTATCGCAGTAGGCTGGATAGTCTTTCCCGAGTAGTGTAT
>CAMONF010000282.1 GCA_946620335.1 uncultured Clostridia bacterium | reverse complement strand
CCTGGAAGACCCGGGATATCTTCCCCAAGGTCCTCGTGGCCGGACAGGATGCCGGATGCCTTACGCCTGAGGGAGCTGCCTTCCTGGATGAGACCGGTACACTGCAGGCCGGGATCCCGCTCTGCCCGCCGGAGGGCGACGCCGGCACCGGTATGGTGGCCACCAACTCCGTAGCGCCCAGGACCGGCAACGTCTCCGCCGGTACCTCCACCTTCGCCATGATCGTTCTGGAGGACAAGCTCTCCAAGCTCTACCGCGAGATCGACATGGTCACGACCCCGGACGGTTATCCGGTCGCCATGTCCCACGCCAACAACGGCACCAGCGACCTCAACGCCTGGGTCAACATCTTCAAGGAGTTTGCAGACCTCATGGGCATTGACGTCGACATGGGCGAGCTCTACGGCAAGCTCTACACCAACTCCCTGAAGGGCGATGCGGACTGCGGCGGCCTGCTGGCTTACGGCTACTACTCCGGCGAGGGCATCACCCACCTGAACGAAGGCCGTCCGATCTTCGGCAGGACCCCCAACAGCCGCTTCAACCTGGCCAACTTCATGAAGGTCAACCTCTACACCTCCCTCGGCGCTGTCAAGCTGGGCATGGATATCCTGCTCAAGGAGGAGAACGTCAAGGTCGACCGGATCCTGGGCCACGGCGGCTTCTTCAAGACCAAGGGCGTCGGCCAGCGCTATCTGGCAGCGGCCGTCGGCGCGCCTGTCACCGTCATGGACACAGCTTCCGAGGGCGGCCCCTGGGGCATGGCTCTTCTGGCAGCCTACATGCTGGACAAGAAGGAAAATGAATCCCTTGGCGACTACCTCGACCAGCGGATCTTCGCCGACCTGGCCGGCTCCACCATCGCGCCCACCGCGGAGGATATCGAAGGCTTCGAGACCTTCACCGCCCGCTACAAGGCCGGCATCCCCTTCGAGAAGGCGGCTGTCGATGCCATGGATTGGTAAGTAGGATTAGATAAAATGGGAATCAGGGACGGTTCCTTTTCCCACTTTTCGGAAAACGAAAAGTGGGAAAAGGAACCGTCCCTGATTCCCATTTTGTATCATCAACGATAGCCGTGGTCGACTTCGTAGTTATAAATCATGCTGATGTTGGCCTGCTCGACTTCATTCAACATATCGTCGCTGAAGTCGTCGGGGTCAATGGTGGGCTGGTACCAGCTCTTCTGGCTGAAGTAGTCCAGATACTCTTCGTTCCGGAAGGCGTACCCGTGACGGGCGTAGATCTCGTTGGCAATCAGGCGGATCGTGTAGGCGTCCAGGCTGTCCAGTTCGGAGGGATCCATGACCCGGGAGTCGCTGTCGGGGACCAGATAGCTGTCGTCAGAGCCGGGGGCAGGTGCCTCGCCGGGCGTGGGCGTAGCTTCGGGTGTGGGCGTCGGCTCCGGCGTGGGCGTTACCTCCAGTGTCGGTGTCGGCGTGGGCGTCGGCTCCAGCGTGGGCGTCGGGGTGGGCGTAAAGGTCGGTTCCGGCGTGGGCGTGGGTGTCGGCGTCGGTGTGGGGGTTGGCGTTGATGTGGGGACCGCTGTGCTGGCCGGGACCGGCGTAGGTGTGAGCGTCGGAACCGGGGTGGCGGTGATTTCCGGGGTAGGCGTCGGGGTGGGCTCGGACGGGACTGTCTCCTGGTCGGGCGTGGTGGTCGGCATCAGAGTGTCGGCAGGTACCGTCTGGGACTGGTCGCCGGCATCCGCGCTGTCT
The DNA here is from genome assembly GCA_946620335.1 of uncultured Clostridia bacterium. Lineage (GTDB taxonomy): Bacteria > Bacillota > Clostridia > Lachnospirales > Lachnospiraceae > Chordicoccus. The sequence goes on along the minus strand of CAMONF010000282.1, from coordinate 1,509 downwards.
CTGTCGAGAATGCCGGTACTCATGACAATGAAACCGCCCATGAAAATCGCCAGCGCCAGGATGAAGGCCACGAAGATGCCCAGGAAGCCGCCCTGGTCTTTTTTGTTCTTCTTCCTGCGTGATCCGTTGCTTTTCTTGCCGTTGGGACCGCTTCCGGAGCCTCCGGAGGACGAAGAACGGCGAGGGGCGGAACCGGAATTTCCGCCGCTTTGGGACCGGCGGGGAGCAGACTCTGCACTCCCGGAGCTTTGGGCGCGGCGGTCGGAGGCTGCGGCTACTCCTCCCGCGGCAGCAGCTCCGGCAAAGGCGACCTCGGGATTTGAGAAAGCATGGCGGGCAGCGGACTGCTGCTCCAGTTCCTCCCGGGCCATGAAGCTGGAAAATTCAGCGTCGATGGAGCCGGGGGCGGAGCTGCCGACGCTGACCTCCGGGATCATCGAAGGTTCCTTCGGCAGGTCGTCGAAGTCGTCGTAACTGTCCTCGATGACCGGCGTGTGCTTCATGGTTGCATTTTCGGGATCCTCCACGAAGGAGGAGATATCGACACCGTAGGGAATCGACCTGGTAATGCCGCCGAAGTTCTCCTCGGGCAGGCTGCGGTTGATCTCATCCGTGGGCAGAACGCGTGTGGAGCCGGATACCGGTTCCGCAGACCTGAGACGCTGGGCTTTGTGGTAGCGGTCCGCCAGTGTTGGCTTGGGTACTTCCTGTGTGTTGCTTTTTTCCATGACATCCTCCAAAGAATGGTCTTTTACAGAAGATTGTTTCCATATTACTCTATCTGCTATAATAATGCAAACAGGAAATGACCGGCGCATGCGACGCACGGTCAAAAGGAGGCAGACATGAAGGCGGAAATGAGTACCCTGTGCTATCTGGAACGGGACGGACAGTACCTCATGCTCCATCGGACAGTCAAGAAAAAGGACGTCAACAAGGATAAGTGGATCGGGGTGGGCGGTCATTTTGAACAGGACGAGAGCCCGGAGGAGTGTGTCCGGAGGGAGGTCTGGGAGGAGACCGGCTATACCCTGACCAGGATGCGGTTCCGCGGTCTGGTCACATTTGTCTCCGAGAATAATCCCACCGACTACATGCATCTCTTCACGGCGGACGGCTTTACCGGGGAACCCCATGCCTGCGACGAAGGTGAGCTCGCCTGGGTGGATAAGGCGGAGGTCCTCGGGCTCAACCTGTGGACAGGGGACAAGATCTTTTTCAAGCTCCTGCGGGACGAAGCGCCTTTCTTTTCTCTCAAGCTGGTCTACGACGCTGCCGGTGTATTGCAGAAGGCGGTGCTGGATGGGGAGGAGATCGATCCTGGTGCTTTTTTGGAGGAGTGAGGTCCGGAGGGAAGGAAAAACTGGGAATCAGGGACGGATTTTGAGACAGAGGGACGGTCCTTTTTACGCAAAATCGAAGATTTTGCGTAAAAAGGCCCGTCCCTCTGTCTCAAAATCCGTCCCTGATTCCCAGTTTTACTGCTGCCTTGGCCGCCTGCCTTCTTTT
>CAMONF010000281.1 GCA_946620335.1 uncultured Clostridia bacterium | reverse complement strand
AGGAATCATCCGAGAGGGTCACATCGGCGGCCTCCATCTGATTCTCATCGGCCACTTCCTCTTCGGCCGGGGCAGGCTCAGTCTCGGGCTCGACATACTGCTGGGCAGCCTTGGTGATTCCTTCCGCGTAGATCCGGGCAAAATCCTGCTTCATGGAGATAGGAATGTAACCCTTCTCGGCGTAACCCGCAGACTTCTCCTCCCAGTTCTGGGTGCCCCACTCTCTGACGTTGTCATCCGCTACTATCATATAGGCCTGGGCCGGGTAAGGATTCCTGCTGTCGATGGCATAGTTCATCATGCTGGTGTCGCTGCCGCTGTTTCCGAAGGCCAGCACCGGGCGCTGTCCGATTTCCCGCTGGACGTATATGGATTTGTTGGCGTTCAGGTTCTTCTGGATGAAGCCGCCGGTGAGGATGAGCTCGTCGCCGTTTTCGTATTTGAAGTTCATGTTGGAACTCTCGGTCTCATACCCTGGCTGCTTGACCTCAAAATCAGTTCCGATGACATGATTGGGCGTCACGTATTCGCTGATGGGCGAGTTGGCCACGATAGCCCGGGTGGTGGTTCGCTCTGTGCCGCTGATCACATAGACCGTGAATTCATTTTCATAGAGATACCTGACCAGCTCCACCATGGGGATATAGAAGTTGTCAATGTAGCGCATGTTCTCAAAGCTGGCGGTCTTCTTCTGACCGAACTCCACCACGTAATCGTAGAACTCTTCCATCGTCATGCCGGCGTAGGCCTTGGCGAAATTCCTGGCCAGGGTCTCGTCCGCCGTATAGCCCGGCTTGATGGAGGCGGCGATCTCCTTCAGCTCGTCCGAAACCCTCTCCGGATGGTCGTTCAGGCAATACTCGATGAACATCATGGTGTCGTAATAGGTATAGTAGGTCTCACAGGCGAGCGTGCCGTCCATATCGAACACGGCGATCCGGTCCTTCACAGGAATAAAGTCCTCGCTGCCCTCCTTCGTGACGGCCTCGACGTAGGAAATAAGGCTTTCCTTGGGGGCGGAGCCTTCTGACCAGGAAGGCAGGGGGTCTCCCCCGTCCTCGCCCGCTGCCGCTTCGGACGCAGCTTCCGCCTCTTCGGAGGCGGCTTCTGCCGGCTGCGCTTCAGTCTCTGCCTCCGCGGAGGCATCTTCTGCGGACTGGACTTCGCCTTCTGCCGCCCCGGATGTATTGTCCGCGGACTGGGCCGCACTCTCGACAGTGCCGGCTGACGCTCCGGACGACTTTCCCGAAGACAGCGCCCTCACATACAGAATGCCAAGCACCAGGCAAAGAATCATGGCTATGACAGCTACTATGCGCCAGGTATTGACAGCTTTCTTTTCCATTAGTCTTTTTTCCTCCTATCATCACAAAAAACTGTCGCTATCACTTCATTTCCATCGGCATTTATTCCTTTTGACCTGCTCCTCACAGGCAGGCCGGATAAATAGCCTATTTATGTAAATTATAACAAAGGGATCCTTGTTTCTCAATACGACAAATATCCCCCGTATGGCAACATGCCTCTATATAAAAGATCTCCCGGCCATCGGCTTCATGCCGTTGACCGGAAGATCTGATATTGCCATACTGGTCTTCATTTTTCAACGTTCACGACCCGCTGTCTCCTGAAAATGAACACAGTCCCCGCAATGAGAACAGCGGACACGAGGACGGAAGGAATGGTCCCCTCCACGCCAAAGGCGGCGTCGTAGAGGAAACTGGTCCTGGCCGACTCCAGATGAAGGAAGGAGCCCTGGGAGACGATGCCGGAATTGGGGAGTCCGCAGAGGAGGCTCTGAGTGTAATTCCAGGCGGTATGGATGGCGATGGCCATCCACATACTGTCAAAGCAGTAGATGATCAGGCTCAGAGCCAGGCCGATGGCTGCTATTTCCGTCAGGGCCACCACCGTGATGCCCGGATTTCCCAGGTGGAGCGCGGTGAAAAAGAGCGTATTCAGCAGGATGGCGAACCAGACCGGATACCGCTCCCTGGACGCGCCCATGATATAGCCGCGGGCGACGAGTTCCTCCGCCCCGGACTGGACGCAGACGCACAAAAGCCCCGCAGCCAGATAAAACACCCGAAAACGCCCTACTGAGAAAGAAAGGTCCCCGTGCAGCCAGGCGAGCAGGATGCACAATCCATTCATCGCGCAGCCGAGCAAAAGGCCCAGGGCAAAATGCCTGCCGGTATTTCCGCGCCCGCCGCCGGCCTTGGCCGGCAGAAAGCTCCGGAAGACATCCTTCTCGAAGAGGAAGCAGTACAAAAGCACCAGGGCATCAATTCCGATAAAGGAGAGGTACATAAAAAGAAACATAATGTCGTCAGATACCCCGCCGACCGCCATCACGACGACAGAGAGGAGCACGTCGCCCAGTATCTGGCCAAAGAGGGTCATGAGCAGGGCAAGGAAAAGAACGATCAGGAAAAAATGCCTGATTTTCCGGCGCACAGGTTTTTCCATCACTGCAGGATCAGTCATTTGGCAATACCTCCATTTCCAAGTTCGGTGTCATCCCCTCCCGGCGCTGAAGTCGGATTCCAGGGGAATATAGACGATGGCCGTCTTCCGGAAGGCCTGGGCAAAACGAATGCAGGCCGAGTAAAAAAGGCCGGCCGCGTAGACATAAGCCAAAAGAGTCGGGTCACGAAAGCAGGTGCAGCAGACCAGAGCCAGGTATATGTTGCCGGCTCCGTACGCCATATTGAGGCGCCACCGGCTACCCATCCGCCTGGCCTCCAGGGCGCGCAGCACATCCACGACGCCGGAGAAAAGATGTACGACCAACAGATAGATCAGAATATAGATTGACGGAATCTCCTGCAGGGAAAATGCGAACATGCCAAAATCAAGCGCTATGATTCCCCGGAAGAGGAAGATCTTACCGCCGACCATGTTGCGGGCCATGGAGAAATAAAACCCGAGGGACCGGACTCCCTCAAGGAGCAGGACTATGCTAAGAATGCCTCCGATGGTTCTGTACCCGGACTCCGGAAACACAATCATGATAACAAAGCCGATCAGCAGCATCAAGCCTCTCAGCACAGATCGGACTCTTTGCAGAAATGTCATCGCCCTCCTCCTCTCACTTGCTCCACCAGCTTCCGGAAATCCTTGATCCCGCGGAAGCCCCGTCCCTTGTAATCCACGGAGTAACCGGCCAGAAGGTTCCCCGACTTGAAGATTTTGTTCGTCACCATGCTCTTCTGGGCCAGGGCCGCCAGAAAAAATCTGCCGAGGAAGGTAGCGTCCTTCTCCTGCTCTTCGGCCTCAAGGTACTCCCGTTGATATTTTTCCACCGAAAAATCCTCGATTGCCTGCCCCGAAAGCTCCTCCCCCAGGGCTCTCCAGTCATCGCAGGCATTCAGCTGGCGCCGGGTGAGGATTGCCGTGATTTTTTCCCGGAGGCCGTCTATGGCCTCCCAGTCGTACTTTCCAGTGGTAAATGAAGCCCGCTCTCCCCGGAGATACTTCATGGCCTCGATCATCTGGCAGAAAGCGTGCAGGTAGTCAGAGGGATTATCCTTTAAGAGCTCCCGATAGCCGCCCCAGGCAGGCAGGTATTTGTACCGGATGAAGCTGTAGTCCGGGAGATGGCCAGCCCTTCCGTGTCCTAGATTCATGACTGAATTTTCACTCATCTGATAGAGGCTGTTGGTGAAAAGCCCCTGGTCCAGGTCATCCGGGCTGGAGGGATCGTTCCGGAACCGGACCGGCCTCTCAGACCCGTCCGGGAGCAGTTCATAGAAGTGGTAATTGGTGTTGTTGATCACCAGGGACGGCGTCCCCGCGAAATTGGCGTGGGCCCAGGTATCTGCCAGCACGTGCATGGCGAGGCCCACAGCCTGCAGGCTGCCGCCCTTCGCAAGCTCGACCGTGTCACGGACCAGACTGCCGTTCGGCCCGCAGATCAGCCGGTATTTCTGCCGGTAACGGCGGGATACTCTCTTCTTCTCCGCATAGAGGTCGTAGGGCAGAAAGTGAAAGGAAGCCCATATTCGGGTAATATTCTGGAGTCCGATGAGGTCCGTCCTCGCGTCCGCCATCTCCATGGAGAGCTGAGTCGTCGCGGCAGAAAGCGGCGCCTTAAGCTTCCCGAGCAGGGTTGCGGAGCACAGGTCAGTGAACTGGGCGCTGTAGCAGATGGCAAGGCACTCCTCGTGGCTGTAGCCGGCGAGAAAAGCCGCGCAGTAAGTGGCATAATAGTGAAAGTCTTCCTGCATCTCATGCCCCTCCTTTCCCGATTTTTCTGCCGATTCGCCGCACCTTGAGGGCCGACACGCCCAGCTCTATGAGCATGATGCAGGAGGTCAGCTCCACAAGCAAGGATACCGCCAGATTCACGTAGCTTTCCGCGTCTATTTGGCCGAACAGCCAGAGCCCCAGGGCAACCAGCCCCAGAGAACCCAGCGCCATCAGAAAGGCAAGGGCGACATACCCTTTTCGTCTCTTTCCGTACCTTCCTTCGGAGATGGCTGACCGCCCCACGTAGACCCGGAGCCCCAGGTCCGTGCCGACGAGAAGCCCCTCCATGATCCAGAATATGACAATATACATCACGCCTTGTTCGGAGAGTTCGCGGAGCGTTTCCGGTCTGAAGACCGTGGTCGCAAGGGTCTTCAGCACACTCCAGGCACCGAAGGCTATGACTCCCCGCCCGATCACGGTCAGGGTATTCTGGTTCCTTCGAAAGGAAATGTGCAGTTCATCGTTCTCAGGCATATGCGGGTTCTCCTTGTCGAACTTGGCGCAGGCCTTTCTGGCCTGGTTGCCCTCGGAGCTGTAGTCAGCTGCAGCAAAAGGGCGGCAATCTCGCCCGGCGGCTTTCCCTGCAGGGCATTTACATCCGGGCAGTCTTCTTCCCTCTCACAGCGTATGAATCACAGAGGGATCCATGTGGTCCAGGTCAGCGGCTCCGGTGTAAGCCATGGCTTTGGCGAGCTCGTCTCTGGCGCCGGCCAGGTAGTCCCGGACACCCTTCTCCGGGTCCTTCTTGATGGCGCCGATCAGCGGCCGTCCGATGCAGACGCCCTTGGCGCCGAGGGAGATGGCCTTGAAGGCATCCATACCGGTCTGGATCATGCAGTCCACGAAGATCGGCACATCCTTCGGCGTGATGGCGGCGATCTCCGGAAGAAGCTTCAGAGGCGGCAGCGCATATTCGATCCGGTTGTTATGGTGGGAAAGCACCATACCGCCGGCGCCTGCCTTCAGCACTTCCTCCGCATCGTAACGGCTGAGGACACCCTTAATGATTAGAGGCAGCGAGGTCCGGCTTATGATGGAGCCAAGCTCCTCTGTGGTCAGGGCTTTCATTTCAAAACCCTCGATGATATCCGGGGAACCGTCGTTGGCATAAGGGTGGTCGATATCGATGCCGACTGCCATGAGGCCCAGCTTCTCGGCGTGACGGATCTTCTCCATGATCAGATTCCGGTCTTTATAGGGCTTGATGATCTCGATCATGCGGGCGCCGGTTGCGTGCATCCGCTCGATCTCGGACTCCTCCGCCATCCCGTACCAGCATACGCAGCCGGCATCTTTGGCGCCTTTTGCCAGAGCCTCGGACATGTCCGGGCCGATGTGGGACAGGGCCGCCGTCATAATCGGCGAGGCGAAGGTCTCACCGTAGAGGGTGAAGGAAGTGGTCGGATTGACGGAATTCATGTATCTGGTCTCAATCAGAAGTGAGTCGAGGTATTGTCTTGTGATATTGTTTGAATTTCCCTGCTCAGCCATGCACATATCCTCCATGTCTGTTTGATTAAAACTACTGTACCATATTATAGTACCATCTTTGCAGTCCCGGAGGCAACTAAGAACATGGATTGCAAAAATTGGGAATCAGGGACGGTTCCTTTTCCCACTTTTCGTAAAACGAAAAGTGGGAAAAGGAACCGTCCCTGATTCCCAATATAACTCTTCCCTTTACCTGCGTCCACGGCCGATGGCGAAGGACATAAGATCCACATGTCCCCGGCCGATGAAGCGGATATGGAGCTCATGAACGCCGTCCGGCAGGTCGGTGGGTGCCTCGAGGACCGTCCAGTGGTTCATATTGGACACTTCAATCTCGCAGACCATACCCTTTTCGGTGCCGATCAGGAGGGCGCCCTTGGCGCGTCCCCGGACCTTGACGCCGACGCGCCTCGTGTCGGCGAAGTCAAAGTAACGGAAGATGGCCGTGGACTCATCCTTCATATTGGCGATATACTGCCTCGGCTTCTCGCCTGCGTCCTCCGGCCCAACGTCCGGTCCGTCCTGGGTCAGGTAGGGGTGGTTATGCCACATGAGGACAGGGACAGATATGACCGGATCCGCCTTGCCATAAAGATTGGCTACCATGGAGGCGGGGTAAATCCCCTTGCCGGGCAGCGGGGCGCCTGTGAGGCCCTGGGAAGTCATTTCCACCTGGGGAATGTTGCCGTCCTCCAGGATCCGGATCGGCTCGGCGCAGCCCTGGCGGGAGAACATGGTGCGGTTGGTCTGCCTGTGGTAGAAAATGTACCACTGCCCGTTCGCCTGCTCGATGCCCCCGTGGTTGTTGCCGTAGCAGTTCTTTTTCGCGGCTGTGAAAGGAGCCTTACCAGCCTGCCGCAGCTGGTCGGACAGGACATTGGTTCCCAGGGAGATGCCCAGGGAGTGCGGCTCGACGAAAGAGTCGCAGTTGCTGATGATCACACCGCCGTAGGCGAAATCTCCGTCCGGCCGGTCGCTCACCGCATAGCAGAGCTCGTGGAGGTTGACGGAGGAATAGACCATGTAATAGCGGCCGCCTATTTTCCGGATGGAACTGGCCTCGAAGAACTCGTGCCCTTCGTAGCCCGTCCCCTCGCTCTCGCCGAGGGTGGGCAGGAGGTGCCTGGGCTCCGTCTTCACGGTGACCATATCATCTTCCAGGGTCATGACCACAGAGGCCTTGGGCTCCTTGCCGATGGCCCGTTCGGTCCTGGGCCCGTTGCCGGAGTAGAGATAGATGGTCCCGTCGTCGTCGATAAAGATGCCCGGGTCGAACTGGATGGTGTCGCCCTCCCGCTCGCCGATGGCACGGCCATTCTTGTCATGGACGATCCCGCAGAACTCGTACTGACCGGCAGGGGTATCACAGACGGCCACGCCGATGCTGCGGATCCTGTCATCGGGGCAATAGTACAGATAATACCGCCCGTCCTTGCCCCGTACCACGTCCGGAGCCCACAGCTCATACTTGCCGCTGGCCATTCTGGGGTCCTGGGTCTTCCTGTAGATCACGCCCTCGTAACGCCAGTCCGTCAGGTCGGTGACCGGGGCAGAGTAACAGACATAATCGTTCAGACAGAATTTCTTCCCGCCAAAGCGGTCATGACTGCCGTAAATATAAAGTCTGTCGCCGAATACATGGGGCTCGCCGTCCGGAATGTACTCGTAATGGGGGAGATAGGGATTGCAGGGCTTGTAGACGGTCTTCATTTTACTCCTCTCCGGACCCGGTCCCTGTCGGTCCATTCATGCTGTATGATCTGAGGCGGCTCTCTCCTCCATGAGAGAAGATCCCGGAACTTGCAGGAAAAACCATGCCGTTTCTCTCCGTCTCAGGACAGGAGGGGCATAATAACGGATACCCAGAAGGCGCTGACCGGCATGACCAGCACCATGGCGGGAATCATATCCGCCACCGGACAGTTCTTCAGCTTCAGCATTCTGAGGCCGGTGGCGATGAGCAGAACGCCGCCGCAGGCCTTGAAGTCATTGATCATAGCCGGCGTCGTCAGTGGATAAATGACACCCGCCAGCAGAAAGAGAATCATAAAAATCACGAACTGGGGCACCGCGATCAGCGACACCACAAGCCCCAGAGAGCAGGCGAAAATCGTGGCCGTCGGCAGGTCCAGGATGGACTTGGACAGGAGGATGCTCTGGTCCCCGCTCATGCCGGAGACGATGGTGCCGTAGATGCCCGTCCCGCTGGCGCAGAAGAGGACGATGATGGTCACCAGCTCCTGGGTGAAGGCCTCCTCCGAAAGTCCGCTCTTATTGGGGACGAACCTGCTGATAAAGCGCTCCATGGCAGCGCCGCCCTTGTTGATCAGATCGCCGAGATGGATGACCAGCCCAAGGGCTGTTCCAAAGACGACGGAAAAAATGACCGCCGGCATGTTCTCCATAAGCCCTATGGAGCTGATGCCCATGGTCATGGCGCACACGCCGAAGATCATATTGAGTTTATCCTTGAAATCCTGGGACAGGAATTTTCCGGCCACACTTCCCAGCACGCCGCCGGCCACCACAGCCAACACATTGATGATCACGCCAATGGGCATCTCTTCTCTCCTCTTTTGAAACAGTCATCTCACGGCCGGTCGCCGGAGAGGACCAGAACTGCGGTTCCTCCGGAAAATGAAATCACGCCGCGCTCCCCGGCCAGCTCATTGCTGACGCAGCGCGAGGACCCCATTTCCAGTGTAAAATCCTTCAGCGGATACTTAAATCCCTGCATGGACAGACCTGTGACCGGGCCAGCAAGCGGCAGGAGCGACACGTATCTTCCGCCGCACTCCTCCCTCGTCAATTCGGCGCTTCCCCTGATCAGCCGCAGCTCGTTCTGCGCGTCCGCCATGCTGACGTCGATCCCCGCCTCAAAGGGGATCAGCATACCCTGCAGAGAGGCCAGAAAGTGGTCCAGACGGCCGCCCGTCGCCCCCAGAAGGGTGATCTGCGTGCTGCCGAGGGCCATCGCCGCCCTGAGGGCCGCCTCCCCGTCGGTGAAATTCTTCTCCGCCGGATAGGTCTCCACCGGAATGCCTTTCCTCTTCATGGCCCCCACACGCCCCTCGTCAGAGACGCTGTCATAGTCTCCCAGGAGAATATCCGGCGTGATTCCCGCCTCCAGGAGGGTGTCGAGCCCCCTGTCCGCGGCAATCAGCCGGTCATACGGGTGGGTGTCAAGATAGCTTTTCAGCCATACGGCAGAGCAGGGTCCGCCTGCCACGATCACTGTGTGCATGCTGCTGTTCTCCCATCCGCCTCACCAGCGACGCTTCTCCATCTCCTTCAGCTCCTCAAATATCATACAGTAATTCTGATAGCGGAGCTCGCTCACCACCCCGGCCGCCAGCGCCTCCTTGACGCGGCAGTCCGGCTCGCTAACGTGGACGCAGCCGTCGAACCGGCAGGTCCCCTCGTAGGGCTCAAATTCGGCATAGTAGTGCCGCAGTTCTTCCTTTTCGATGCCCTGCAGTTCGAGAAATGAAAACCCGGGCGTGTCCATGAGATAAGTATCCTCCCCCACGGGCACAATTTCCGCATGCCGGGTCGTGTTCTTCCCCCGCATGAGCTTTCTCGATATTTCGCCCGTCTCCATCCGCACCCGGTCCTGGACCGCGTTGGTGAAGGAGGATTTGCCCACGCCGGAAACGCCGGCCAGGAGCGTAGTCTTCCCGGACAGGAAGGCCCGGACCTCCGGGACGCCGGTCCCGTCGGCCACGCACATAAAATACAGGGCATGTCCGCATTTTTCATAATGACGGCGGATATAGGCGATGTCCCCCTCGTCTCCCAGATCTGTCTTGTTAAAGCAGATGGCCGCGGGAATGCCCCGGAGGTCCATGGAGAGGAGGAACCGGTCCAGCAGCATAAAATTGGGATCCGGGGACCGAAGGGAAAAGAGGACCAGGGCCTGGTCCACATTGGAGGCAGCCGGCCGGATCAGGTCGTTCTTCCTGGGATGAATGGCTGTAATATTGCCCTCGCGGTCCTTGGGGTCCGTGATCTCAAAGCTCACGTCATCGCCCACCAGGGGTTTGACCCCCAGCTTTCTGAATATTCCTTTTGCCTTACATTCATAAATGCCGGCCTCTCCTGCGTAAACGTAGTAGAAGCCGGCAATACCTTTAATAATCTTTCCTGTCATGATCAGCTTTCCGCCGAGAACTGGACCGGCCAGGAGACCCGGGAGACATACTGGCCGTCAGACTCCTCGTAGAGGATGACCTGGCCGCTCGTCACGCCTTCCGCGCCTTCGCAGACCAGCTGGTAGGGGAAGGAAATGGTCTCGCCTTCAGCCACTGTGGTGCTGATGGTCTCGCCGTTCACCTCCTGGTTCAGGACCAGCCGGTAGGCACCGCCGTTATAGTTGGAAGGTGCGCCCAGGTTGGACCTGGTCACCCAACGGACAGTGGCTACCTGAGACTGACCTCCCGAGGTAGGCGCACTGGGTGTGTCGGTGATGTTGGCGGACGGATCGGGCTTGTTGATGGTCAGGATGATCTCTGTGCCCTGCTTGACGACTGTGCCGCTGGAGATACTCTGGCCGCAGACCTCATCGGTGCCCACGCGGTCGGAGGAACCTTCGACCAGGCGGACCACCAGACCCGCCTCCTCGCAGAGCTTGACAGCCAGGGGCCTGGAGAGGCCGCCGTAGGACTGAACAGTCACATCCTCGGGGGATTCCGGACCGATGCTGACGGTGATGGAGATCTCCGTCTCCGCAGGATTCACATTCTCACCGGCGGCGGGCACTGTCGCGATGACGTTGCCGATGCCGACTGTGTTGCTGTAGGCCTGGACTGTGACCAGGTTGCTGAAGCCGGCAGCCTGCAGGGCCGCCTCCGCCTCGCTCAGGGAGAAGTTGGAGACATCCGGCACCATGGCCGAAGCGCTGCCGCTGCTCCTCCAGTAGTTGATGGTGGTGTTCACCGGAACGTCCGCGTCAGCCGCCGGATCCTGACGGATGATGGTGCCCTCCGGATAGTCGTCGGAGGCTTCCTCACCGTTGTACTTGATTCCCAGATGGCGCTCGCTGGCCTTGGCCTGGGCAGTCTCCTCAGTCAGACCGACGATGGACGGGACCTTGACGGTCTCGGCGCCGGTCGAGCCGCCGGTCGGAGAAGCAGCCTGGGTCGGCGTGGCAGCGGTCCCTTCGGTGCCGCTCTCCCCGCCTTCGTTGTCCCCGGTAGTACCCTCCTGGGAAGTCTGCTCAGTGGCATTGCCGGAGGAAGCATCCTCGCGGGTCAGATCAAAGAAGTTGGAGGCCCGGGCGATAAAGTAAATGAGAACAATGATAATGAGGGCGCCGACGATAAAGCCGCCGATGGTCATGGCCTTCTCCAGCTTGCTGGTCAGGTCGCTCTCTTCGTCATCCGTATAATAGCCTTCCCCGTTCTCCTCCTCCTCGCGGATCCTCTCCTGCTGTACGGAGCTGGTGGAGGTATAGGTCTTGCGGCCTGTGTCCCCGGTCTCCGCCGCCTTCTGAATGGCCTTGCGGTCCGTATCGGAATAGATGGCCGTGGAGGAGTGGTCGGCAAGGTTCGGAAGGGTCACGAAATGACCGGAGGGATCCATCAGCGAATGCTTGAGGTCGGCGATGACCTCGTTCATGGACTGATAGCGTCTGTCCGGGTTCTTCTGGGTGCATTTATAGATGATCTGCTCCAGGGAATAGGGCAGGTCGGGGGCATACTTTGAGGGCGGCTCCATCTCGTCCTGGAGATGCTTGATGGCGATGGCCACCGTCGTCTCTCCGTCGAAAGGTACCCTGCCGGTCACCATCTCATAGAGCGTGATGCCGAGGGAGTAGATGTCCGAGCGGTAATCCGTGCTGACGCCCCTGACCTGCTCCGGGGAGCTGTAATGGACAGACCCCATGGCGTTGGCGCTGATGGTGTTGGAGGAGGCGGCTCTCGCGATACCGAAGTCCGTCACCTTGACCTTGCCGTCGGTGGAGATGATGATGTTCTGGGGCTTTACGTCCCGGTGGGTGATTCCCTGGGCGTGGGCGCTGGCCAGGCCCATGCAGACCTGGATGGCGATGCTGGTGGCCTCCCGCACGGAAAGCTTGCCCTTCTTGCTAATATATTCCTTCAGCGTGATGCCTTCCACAAGCTCCATGACAATGAAATAGTTGCTGCCATGGTCGTCGCCGACGTCATAGACGTTGACGATGTTGGGGTTGGCAAGCCCGGCCGCCGCCTGGGCCTCCCGCCTGAACTTCGTGACAAAGTTGCCGTCTTCGTTAAACTCCTGTTTCATGACCTTGACGGCCACGTAACGATTGAGCTTATGGTCCATGGCCTTATAGACATCGGCCATGCCACCGGCTCCTACTCTGCCGACGATCTCGTATCTTTCAGCTAATATCGTCCCAGCTTTTAACATGCTTCCTCCTCGTCCGACCCCGGTTCGATAATGATGACTGCGATGTTATCCTTCCCACCATTATCGTTGGCGGCGTTGATCAGTGCTTCCACCTTTTCCCTCGCGGACGGTTCTTTCTCTATGATCCTGCGGATATCCACATCATCCACCATGTTGGTGAGCCCGTCCGAGCACATGAGGATCACTCCCTCCGGCGGCAGACGGTAATCAAAGAAATCAGTGTCCACCGTGTCGGCGGCACCGAGCGCTCTGGTGATGATGTTCTTATCCGGATGCCTTCTGGCCTCCTCCTCGGTAATCTCGCCCAGCCTCACCATCTCCTCGACCAGGGAATGGTCGCGGGTGATCTGCCTGAGCTCACCGCTGTACAGATACAGCCTGCTGTCGCCTACGTTGGCGGTATAGGCGTAATGGCCTACAACGGTGGTCACCACGATGGTGGTCCCCATCCCCGCCAGCTCCTCGTGAGCCGCGGACTCCCTGCGGATGCCGGCGTTGGCCAGCTGTATGGCCTGCTCGATCAGCTTGACCGGGTTGACCTCCGTGCTGGCTTCGATGGCCTGCTTCACTGTATTGACCGCAAAACGGGACGCAAAATCGCCGGCGTTATGGCCGCCCATGCCGTCCGCCACTATAAAAAGGTTGGGCAGGTTGCCCACCGGTTCGGCGGAGGCAAAAATGCAGTCCTGATTGATTTTTCTCTTCTGACCTACGTCAGTTGCAGCATATGTGTTCATACATGTACCGTTTCTGTATATCGTTTTCTCAACTGGCCGCAGGCTCCCTCAATATCACGGCCCATTTCCCTTCTTATAGTAACATTTATTCCATAATTTTCAAGTTTTTTCTTAAAGGCAGCCACATGAAGGCCCTGCGGGGCCTTGTATTCATTTTCCCGGACCGGATTGACCGGAATGAGGTTGATCAGACAGTTCATGCCGCGGACCCGGGAAGAAAGCTGCTTCGCGCAGGCGTCCGTGTCGTTCACGCCCGCGATCAGGCTGTATTCAAAGGTGAGTCTGCGGTGGTTGGCCTCGTAATAATCCCGGAGGGCCGCGAAAATATCATCCAGCTTGTAGGCCCTGGCGATCGGCATGATTTCCTTTCGCAGCTCGTCGTTGGGCGCGTGGAGGGAGAGGGCCAGGTTGATCATGAGCTTCTCCTCCGCGAGCCTTCGGATGCCGGGGACCAGACCGCAGGTGGACAGGGTCAGGTTCCGCTCGCTGATATGGTGCCCTTTTTCGTCGGATATCATCCTGAGGAAGCGGACCACCGCCTCGTAATTGTCCAGCGGCTCGCCCATTCCCATGATCACCACGTTGCTGACCCGCTCGCCGGTGTCCCGCTCGATGGCGTAGACCTGGCCCAGCATCTCTCCTGAGGAGAGGGACCGGATCAGGCCGCCCAGGGTGGAGGCGCAGAACCGGCAGCCCATCCGGCAGCCCACCTGGGAGGAAATGCAGACCGAGTTCCCATGATGGTACCGCATCAGCACGCTCTCTATGAGCTGACCGTCCGCGAGCTTAAAGAGATACTTTCTCGTCCCGTCGATGGCCGACTCCCGGACCTCCTCCAACGTCATGGGCCGGATCGGCCTCTCTTCGGCCAGCCGGTCCCTGAGGCTTTTGGGCAGGTTGGTCATGGCGTCGTAGGTGTCTGCATTTTTCACATGGAGCCACTCGTAAAGCTGGGAAGCCCGGAAGGGCTTTTCCCCGATCTCCGCCAGATAAGCCTTCACCTCCGGCAGGGTCAGATCGCTTATATATATCTTCTCTTCCATGGTCACTTTTTCCGGAACCTCGCGATGAAGAAGCCGTCACAGTCGTGGATGCCGGGCATGAGCTGGAGATAGCCCTCCGCGGTGGTCAGCCGGTGGAGCTCCTCCGGCAGGTAGGGATCCAGGGACTCGGCCGTCAGCGGATAGTTATCCAACAGCCAGCGGACATTCTCCTGGTTCTCCTCGCGGCTCACGGTGCAGGTGCTGTAGACGAGCACGCCGCCGGGCCGCACATAGGAGACCGCGTTGTGGAGGATCCGCCGCTGCAGCTCCACCAGGTCGCGGATCTTCTCCGGCGTGATCCTGTACTTGATGTCCGGCTTGCGGCCGATGACGCCGAGGCCCGAGCAGGGCAGGTCGCAGATGACGATGTCCGCCTTCTCCTCGCTGTCCGTGTCAAAGATCTGGGCATCCATGACCACAGGCTTGATGTTGATGATGTCGCCCCGCTTCATATTCTCCTGGATTAGGGCCACCTTCTCCTGGGAGACGTCGCGTGCTTCGACCATGCCGAAGCCGCCCATCTTGTCGGCCACGTGGAGGCTCTTGCCGCCCGGCGCCGCGCAGACGTCGATGATATAATCGCCCAGATGGGGATCGGCCACTTCGCCCACCAGCATGGAGCTCACGTCCTGGGGGAAGATCCATCCCTTCATGAAGGCGCTCAGGGCGGGCAGGTAGTTGTAGTCGGAAATATTGTAGGCGTAAGGCAGGTAGGCGGCCCGCTGCACGGTGACCCCCTGGCTCCGCAGGGATTCCAGGATCTCCGCCCGGCTCTCCCTCGAAGTCTTGAGGCGCACGGTCGTGGGTCTCTCGCCCAGGAAGCTGGCCAGCATCCGCTCGGTGATATCGTAGGTGAATTCCTCCACCCAGGCCATGACCAGCCAGCGCGGCGCCGAGTAGACGACGGACAGGTATTCGATGGGATTCTTCTCCTTGTCCGGATACTCGATGTGGTCGGCGTGGCGGGCGATGGGCCGAAGAACGCCGTTCACGAAGCCTTTCAGGTTGTAGAAGCCCCTGGCCTGGGCCAGCTTGACCGCCTCATTGACCGCCGAGGCGTCGGGTACGCTGCCCATGTAGCGGATCTGGTAGACCGCGCTGCGCAGGATGTTCTGGATGACGGGTTTCATTTTCGAGACCGGCACCGAGGAGAAGAGGTTGATCGTGTAATCCAGCTCGATCATCCTCTCCACGCAGCCCTCGCAGACCTTGGAAATGAAGGCCCTGTCCCTCTTGGAAAGGTACTGGTATTTGGCCAGGGCGCCGTGGATGGCGACGTCGCTGAAATAACCGTCGCGGAAAACAGAAAGCAGTACGTCCAGTATGATCTCTCTTGTGTTGCCGTTGACCATCGTTATGTCCTCCCGGATACGGTCATGGGTATGGAGGGGAAGGTCATCCAAGATGCACGTCCCCGATCTTGAAGCCTCGGAGGAAGTCCTCCGCCTTCATGCGCTTTTTTCCTTCCAGCTGGACCTCCAGGGCTGTGTAGGTGCCCTCACCGCACTGAACGGTGATGCCTTCCCGGTCCGCCTTCAGGATTGTTCCCGGCGCCGCGCTGCCCCCCTCAGGCGAGGCTGTGCCGGACCATATTTTGAAATTCTTTCCATCCAAAGTCGTGAAGGCGCTGGGCCAGGGTGCAAAGGCCCGGACCTTCCGCGCTATCTTCTCCGCGCTCTCCTGCCAGTTGATCCGTCCCATCTCCCGGGTGATCATCTTCGCGTAGGGAGTCGTGCTTTCCGCCGGCTGGGGCGTATAGACGGCCGTGCCGTCGGCCACAGTGGGGATGGTGTCGATCAGGAGATCGGCCCCCAGGTCCGCCAGGCGGTCAAAGAGGCTGCCGCCCGTGTCGGTATCCAGAATAGCGGTCCTGCGCTCGGAGATGATGTCGCCCGTGTCGAGCCCCACGTCCATCCGCATGATGGTGACGCCGGTCTCGCTGAGTCCGTCCAGAATGGCATACTGGATGGGGGCTGCGCCGCGGTAGGCGGGCAGGAGCGAGGCGTGGACGTTGAGGCAGCCCAGCGGTGGTATCTCAAGAAGCTCTTTTGGCAGGATCTGGCCGAAGGCGGCCACCACAATGAGGTCTGGGTTCATTTTCCGGATCTCTGCCAGGGCCTCGGGGCGGCGGACCCGCTCAGGCTGGAAGACCGGCAGCCCAAGTTCCAGCGCTGCCTTCTTGACGTCGCACATCTCCGGCGTCTTTTTGCGTCCCTTGGGTCGGTCGGGCTGGGTCACGACGCCGGTGATTGCGTAGCCGGCCGCTGCCAGGCGCCGCAGGATCACAGCGGCAAAATCCGGCGTTCCCATGAAAACAACGTTCGTCATGGGCTTATTCCTCTTCCTCATCTTCGGCCTGCGCCACCTCATGCAGCTCGCCTTCCACCAGCTCGGTGTACATCTTGCCGTCCAGGTGGTCCAGCTCATGGCAGAAGGCCCTGGCCAGGAGGCCTTCGCCCTCCAGCTCGATGGGGTTCATGTCGCGGTCAAGGCAGGCGACCTTGACGTAATTGGGCCGGGTCACCTGACCGAACTTGCCCGGGACCGACAGGCAGCCTTCGTCGCCGCACTGCTCGCCCGACGTCTCCACGATGATCGGGTTGATGAGGCAAAGGGGGTTGTCCCCGCAGTCGATGACGACGATCCGGCGGAGCACACCCACCTGCGGGGCGGCCAGACCGACGCCGTTGTACTCGTACATGGTGTCGAACATGTCGTCAATGAGCTCGGAGAGGCGGGGCGTCATCTCCTTCACCTCCCGGCATTTCTTGTTCAGGACGCTGTCGCCCTCCACTCTCACTGTTCTGATAGCCATAAATTCCTCCGTTGAAAGAAAAAATATTGTATAGACCGGCCCGGAAGGAAATGAATACCTTCCCCGGCCTCACTGGTGAAAATCAAACTCGATGGTAATCCCGGAAAAACCGCTGTTGATCTCTATGTACCGCTCTATGAGATTCCGGGCGCGCACCAGGGCCTCCCGGCTCCGGTGTCTCAAGTAAATGACCTGGCGGTAGCGGTCCCGGATCTTGCCCACGGTCTGGGGCGCCGGCCCGATGGCCCGCAGGGCGCCGGCCGGATCGATCCGCTCGATATACTGTCTCAGAAAATGCATACCCTGCGAGAGGGTCTCCTCCCCCGCGGCGCTGCCCAGCACAGCCATCATGCTGCCGGCCGGTGGGTAGGCCATGAGGCGCCGGAAAGCCATTTCCTCTTGGTAGAACCGATCATAGTCCTGGGCGGCGGCCGCCTGGATGGCGAAATGTTCCTTCTCGTAGGT
>CAMONF010000280.1 GCA_946620335.1 uncultured Clostridia bacterium | reverse complement strand
TCCGGTTCGGGTTCCGGCGTGGGGGTAGGTGTCGGCTCGGGTTCGGGTTCCGGTTCAGGCTCAGGCGTAGGCTCGGGCGTGGGCTCCGGTTCAGGCTCCTCCTCTTCAGAGGATGTGCCTTCATTTTCCTGGGATGTCTCTTCCGATTCTTCCTCCGGCTCGTATTCCTCTTCGCCGGATTCTTCCTCCTCGTAAGAAGGCTCCTCGTATTCCTCCTCTTCCTCAGCAGCCTGGGCGGCTTCAGCTTCCGCGGCCCTTCTGGCCTCCTCGGCTTCCCGCTCAGCCTGTTCGCGGGCTCTGCGTTCTTCCTCAGCCTTCCGGGCAGCCAGCTCCGCGGCTTCGCGCTCGAGACGTTCCTTCTCCAGACGGGCAGCTTCCTCCGCGGCGGCCTTCTCCTTGAGGGCATCCAGCAGTGTGATTTGCTCTTCGATCTGGCTCTTTAAGTTGGAAGCCTCCAGCTCCTCCTCGCTCAACGAGGCGAGGTAAGTATCCAGCTCCTCCTGGGTGGAATCCACCAGCGCGGCTATCTCGGTGCGGTTGACCTCCGCCTCCTCCTTAAGGCCCAGCAGACTCTCCTGCTCCTCCTGAAGGGTCTCCTCCTGCTCGATGACTGCTTCCTTGATTTCCTTGTAATCCAGAAGGCGGTTGCGGTCATACTCGGAAATGGCCTGGATCTGGGCCGCCCTGTTGAGCAGCTCGGCAAGACTCTCGGACTCTAAGAGAGCGACCAGGAAATCGGTGTTCCCGTGCTCGTACATGTACTGGATGCGTCCCTTCATATCTTCATACTGGGACTGCTCCTCCAGCTTGGCCCGCTCGACGGCGCCCTTGGTCATCTCGATCTCGACCTCCTTGGCGGAGATCTGGTCGGACAGGGAATCCAGCTTCGAGGACAGCTCACCCATCTGGCTGTTCAGGTCATTCAGGTAGGTCTCGATTTCACCCTTCTTCTCCTCCAGGCCATCAATCTTATCGTTGGTCGCAGCCAGCTCAGCCTCGGCCTGGGACTTGGCAGATTCGGCAGCGGCGATTTCATCCTGCGTGTCAGCCAGGGCGGGCAGGGCCATGGACACCGAAAGGACAGCGGCCAGAATCGTGTATGTCAATCTCTTTTTGAACATAGGGATAGTGCTCCTTTCTGCAAGGAGCATTATATCATGAAGTATTACAATAAGAAAGACCTATTTTAACTTTTTGTAATAATTGCTTAACATATTGGGAAGGAAACTTGTGGGGACGGTTCTTTCGAACCAGGAACCGTCCCCTTTTTCACCTCTGCCCCCACTCCGGCACCTTATACCGGTCCCGGTAGGTCTTGGGTGTCATATGCATCTCTTTCTTAAATATCTTCCCAAAATAACTCTGCGACGGAAACCCCACATACTCCGAGATCTCCGCCAGCCCCAGGTCCGAGTACCGGAGGAAGTTGGATGCGCGGTCCACCCGCACCTTGACCACATAGTCCTGCAGCAAAATACCCGTATCCTTCTTGAAGAGCCTGGAGAGGTAGGCCGGAGAAATGCCGAGGGTATCGGCCATTACCTCCAGATGGATCTTCTCCCGGTAGTGCTTTGCGATATAAGACTTGGCCTGCTCAGTGTAATTGGACGTATGGTTCCGGGAGAGCTTTTCGTGGACCAGGTCGGTGAGCTCCCGGATACAGTAATCCCGGAGACCCAACAGCTGGGTCACGGAGCTCACGGTGCCGCATTTTTGAATGTAATAGCCGCTGAGTCTGTAGGCGCTCTCCGGGGAGAGGCCGCCTTCGATGGCAGCCCGGGAGGTGAGCGTGATGGCTACGATCGCCAGATTCCGCCAATGCGTCAGGTCCTCCTTGGCCAGCCGGCCGGCGTCGACGTCCATGAGGCGGCTGAAGCGCAGGGCTTCCTCGGTCCGACCCTCCCTGACGGCATCCATGAGCCTCCGCTCCTCGCGGTAGGTGTGGCGCCAGGTGGTGCTGTCTTCATTTTCATCCTCCTCCCGAAGGAGATAGAGGGCTTGCTCCCGGACATGGCCCTTCCGGTCCAGACCGGCCAGACCGTTCCGGAAAAAGATCTCAGTCTCCTCGTAAACGCGATCGTTCAGGATCTGGTCGACAAGCTCGATGATATAGAGGATCTCCTGGAAGGTAAAGAAGCGAAGCGCTCGCACATCGTCCGGGACGATGCCATAGCTCTGATAAAAACGCCGCTCCGCAGCCTTGTCCTGCCGCCGGGCGCTCAGCGGCCCGATGTAGCAGTAAAGGCCCTTTCCCCGGGTGCAGGCGAAATAGACCTCGAATTTATCCCGGCACATAAAGGGAAAATCGAGATTTTCCGCCCCTTTGCGGAGTTTATCCCGCAAAGCCGGGTCGGTCATGACAGGATTGTCGTAGGGAACGCCGTCCAGACATTCAATCCGGTTGGCGGCCGCCTCCCCCTCCGGCAAAGCCTCCCCTCGGTCGGCGGGCTCTTCGAACTCCACAAGCAGGTCTGTTTTCGTGACCAGGGCAAATTTACGCAGAGTCTCCAGAATATCAGGCATCAGTGCACCCCCTTATCGCAGGTTGTCGGCGGCAGGTCGTCATTTTCTATAGGGTTTCGAAATAAAAACAAAAAGGACAAAATAATTATATCAGGAAAGGGGTCTGCAGGGGTAATATATTTTTGAACTTAAACAGAAAACATACAGGCAGGCTGACAAGTCACCGGAAGGGAGCGCGCTTGAATAAGGAAAGACTATTCGGAATCGGTGAACCCCTCGTGCAGAGGGAGCGGGACCAGGGAATCCCCGCTGCGGATTACCTTGACCTGGTGTCAGGGCTTGGCTGCCGGGCCCTCCGCTCCTGGATGCACATCACGGAAATCCTGAAGGATCCGGTCACACCCGACCCGGCGGAGTTGGCCCGCCACAAGAAGCTGCTGAAGCGTGCCGCCGAGCTGGACATTGAGGTCACCGGAATGAGCCACGAATGGTTCCTTCCGGAGGGCTGCATCCAGCGGACGGGGCACGCCATGCCGGCCAGGGACCTCACGGAGGGCAGCCTGTACATGCAGGCCCTCCGGATGCTGGAGGAATCCTGGTGCACCATGGCAAGTCTCTTTCCCGAGGTGGCCATCTGGGAGGTGGGCAACGAGTGGAACCTCAACGCCTTCCTGCATCCGGACGGGTTCCTCATGACGGACATGAGCCGCCCCTTCAGCCCCGATGAAAAATACGACATCGCCGTCGACATGATGTACTTCTCGGCCAGGGGCATCCGCCGCGGCAATCCCAAGGCCCTGGTGGCCAGCTTCTCTCCGGCCCTCTCGACGCCCGCCCTGGGCGGCGGCATGCCGGACTTCTTCCCGGTCATGTACGGCGCGGCCTGGGCACTGGACCAGGTCTATCAGCGGATCCAAAGCGGGCGGTACTGGTCGGAGAACACCGACGACTACTTCGACATCGTCGCCTGGCACCCCTACATTTTTACGACCAGGGAGGTGGCGGATGTGGACCTCTTCCTGGACGTGGAGGAACCGGATACCCTCTGGCGGGATTTCAATGACGCCTGCTACCGGGTCATGCGCAAGTACGGCGACGGCGGCAAGCAGGCCATCC
The DNA here is from genome assembly GCA_946620335.1 of uncultured Clostridia bacterium. GTDB lineage: Bacteria > Bacillota > Clostridia > Lachnospirales > Lachnospiraceae > Chordicoccus. The sequence goes on along the minus strand of CAMONF010000280.1, from coordinate 8,693 downwards.
TGACCGAAGCCGGCTTCACAGACTGCGGCCACCCCGACTGGGAGGCGCGTTACGGGAAATACAACCAGAAGATCATGCGCTACGCGGCTGAAATGCCCTACGTGCGGACCCTCCACAATTTCCGTCTCCTCAATGAGAACGCCATGCTCTCCCGCAGCGGCATCGAGGACAACCAGATCGGCGGACTCACGGAAGTCTACTTTGGCCTCTTCACGGACCCGGAGGACGGCTGCCAGCCAAGGGCCAGGGCCAGGGCCATCCAGGAGATGACGGGCAGCACGGCGGACCTCGCCGCCATCGGCCGGCGGATTTCGCAAAAACTCCCAAGCGGCCGTTAACATCCTCTCCGCCGCCCGTCAGCGGTTAAAGCGTACTTTTTAACACGAAGGATATTCAATTTGTTACTATATTATATATCAGGCAGTTGAACGCCTCTTTGGGCAAGGCAGGACAAGCGGCGTATCTTAACCATCTAAAAAGTAAAGGAGGAGCATTATGACAGAGCATATCGTAACCACAACTTCAGGCAAGGTCCGCGGCTATGAGCGCGAAGGCCGGATCGATTATCTGGGCATTCCCTACGCAGAGGCTCCGGTCAGAGAGCTCCGCTTCAAGAGGTCCATCCCGGTCACACCCTGGGAGGGCATCTTTGACGCCAAGGAATACGGCAACGCCCCCATCCAGTACAACAACGGCATGGTCATGGGCGACGAAGACTGCCTGACCGTCAACGTCCAGCGCCCAATGACCGGCGACAAGCTTCCCGTCTTCGTCTGGATCTACGGCGGCGGCTACAACACCGGCTACTCCTCCGATGAGATGTACACGGGCGAAGCCTTCGTGCGCGACGACGTCCTCTTCTTCTCCTTCAACTACCGGACCAATATCCTCGGTTTCTACGATTTCACCACCTACCCCGGCTGCGAGGACTTTGACTCCAACTGCGGCCTGTCCGACCAGATCCTGGCCCTCAACTGGATCCGCGCCAACGTGGAAGCCTTCGGCGGCGATCCCGAGCGGATCACCATCGCCGGCGAGTCGGCGGGCGGCGCCTCCGTCGTCAACATGCTGGCCTGCACCGGCGTCAAGGGCTGCTTCACCCAGGCCATCATCGAGAGCGGTCTGCCCAACTGCGTCATGACCCATGAGACCGCCCGGGAGAACATCGACCTCTTCCTCGAGGGCATGAACTGGACCGAGAAGGACCTGCCCAAGCTGCGTACCATGGACCCCCGCCTCTTCCTGATTGGCCATGAGTACGTGACCGCCAAGCACCAGTACAAGAACCCGGGCATGTTCCTGCCCGGCCCCATCCAGGACGACCTTCTGCCCGTCCGCCCCATCGACGCGATCCGCGGCGGCAGCGCCGAAGGCATCCGGGTCATCATCGGCACCAACATGCATGAAGGCACCATGTTCGTCCATCCGGAAAACACCGGCTTCCCCAACAACTGGACCATGATCACGGAAATGCTGGAGAAGAACGGCAACTCCGCCTCCCTGCCCCAGATCATCGGCTTCTACCACGAGGGCGGCCGCGATAGCTTCACCCTCTTTAAGGATTCCTCCAATTCCCTCTCTTCCTCCGTACCGCCCCTTACGGGCGATATTCGGCAGATCGGCGGCGATCCCTTCATCCGCTTTGCCACGGACTACGCCTTCGAGATGCCGGCCGTCAAGGTCGCCCTCGGCGCCGCCCAGCATTCGGACAACGTCTGGATGTACCGCTATGAGCTCATCACCAAGTCCGGCATCGCCACCGGCTGGAAAGCTTCCCACGCCTTTGAGCTTCCCTTCGTCTTCGTGAAGCCGAATCACCCCTTCACCCATTTCATGTTTGACGGCGAGAGCGAGGATCTGTTCACCCAGATGGTAAATGAGATCCACAGCGACTGGGTCCGCTTCATAAAGACCGGCGAGCCGAATCCCGACTGGGCCCGCTTTACCGCCGCCAAGTCCCCGGTCCGCATTTACGACCGCACGACCCGCACGGAGGAACTCGACCGCAGACACCTGATGGAAGTCTGGGGAGACATCCGCTTCTACGAAAACTGACATCCGACTATACGTCCTGGTTTGACGTATGCAAAAAGAGAGGCTGTGGGGAAACGCATCAGCGTTTCCCCGCAGCCTCTCTTTTTTCAAGCAAGTCCATCAATGCAGGTAAAAGGTTGGGTCAGTGTTTAGTATGGAGGGAATATTTTCCCGGTCAGGCGTTCTGATGGAGGCAGTTCAATAGTCTACCGAATAGCCGGCAGCCTCAGCCTCCGCCTCCTCCTGGGCGATCATCTCCTCGAACTTTCTCAGGATGATGTCCTGGATTTCGTTTCTTGTGTCGGAATTAATGGGGTGAGCTATGTCTCTGTACTCTCCGTCGCTGGCCTTTCTGCTAGGCATGGCGATGAAAAGACCCTTCTCACCCTCAATGACCTTGATGTCATGAACGACGAACTCGTCATCGATGGTGATGGAGACAACGGCTTTCATTTTGCCGTCTTTGGCGACTTTGCGCACCCTCACATCTGTAATGTTCATAAATGCCCCTTTCCCGTGTCGACTTTACTCGCTTTAAATCAAACAAGGTGCCTGCCGGTCTCTTTTCGACCGATTGATTCACCTTAATGGCGGGCCTATGATCCAATCTTGCCGATCATATACACCTCTCCCATATCCAGTTTTCAATGTACGCTGCCTTATTAGAAAGGCACCCTCTTGATCAATATTTCCAGCAACTGTTGATGCCAACAAAATAATACTGCAACAGACAGGAGCACATCCGTCAGGGCCTGCAATAAGGTTCCGGCCTATACAAGATTGCCGGATTCCCAGACAGGATGATCCTCCGAGAACTGCTGTGCGAATGTCCGTCAGATTCGCCAGCTTTTCCATAAAGCGCAGAATTTCCCCCATACTCTGCCTCTTTACCGGAATAATTGTCTCATACCGGGGCGGCATGAGACCTGGTTCGCCGCCGTCGGCGGAAAAAACTCCGTCTTCGCTTCGGCTCCCTCTGTCAGAAGTCACTCCCTCTATTCGGGCCGATGCTGTCCGGCAGCGTTCCCCAACGCCCCCAGAGCCGTCAGCACGTTTCCTTCAGCCGACAGTGGCTTCGCACTTCACAGCGCCACCGCCCCTTCTGCAGCCTTCCGCATGAGAAAAGCCATCTCCAAAGATGACCTTGCCCGTCGGGAGGATCTGAATCAGGGTGCCTTGCGCCGGGATTATGCAATCCACCGCCTTATCTGAGAGCGACTAGACTTCTCGTGGTGAGATTATAACACAAGAATACAACTTCGTGAACAATTATTATCGGATTTCATCGTCTTCGACAAAAAAAGAGTTACTATTCGTATCTCTAAGTAATTATCTACCAAATTCGTTCATTTTCCCGGCCAATGGTCTTATCCGGGCGGGCAGCATCATTTTTCCCGTGATGACGCGGCAAAGATTGCATTTTTTCTCAACTGGTCCTATAATACCTTTATTCGACTTTCTCCGTTTACGGGGAGGGTCATATTTCTATGAAAAAAATTAAGGAGTATCCATATGTATCAGATAGACTTCAACCGTCCCGTCCATACTCATTTCATCGGGATTGGGGGCATCAGCATGAGCGGTCTCGCGGAGGTCCTCCTCAAGGCAGGCTTTCCGGTATCCGGCTCCGACGCCCATGATTCTGAGCTTCTCCACCATCTGAGCGCCCTCGGCGCCGAGATCATGATCGGTCAGTCCGCGGACAACATCCGGGAGGATATGGGCCTCGTCGTCTATACGGCCGCCATTCATCCCGACAACCCCGAGTTCGCCGCTGCCGTACAGGCAGGCATCCCCATGCTGACCCGTGCTGACCTCCTGGGTGAGATCATGGCCAACTACGCAGTCTCCGTGGCGGTTGCCGGCACCCACGGCAAGACCACCACGACCTCCATGGCCTCCCACATCCTGCTCGCCGGCGGCCTTGACCCCACCATCTCCGTGGGCGGCATCCTGCCCTCCATCGGCGGCAATATCCGCGTGGGCGCCTCCGACACCTTCATCACCGAGGCCTGCGAGTACACGGACAGCTTCCTCTCCCTCTACCCGAAGATCGGTATTATTTTAAATGTAGACAGCGATCATCTGGACTACTTCGCCAACCTCGATGCCATCGCCGCCTCCTTCCACCGCTTCGCCTCCCAGATTCCAGCCGACGGCGTGCTCATCATGAACCGGGAGTCCGCCAAATACGCGGAGGTGACGGAAGGCCTCGCCTGCCCGGTGATCAGCTATGCCCTCTCCGGCGATGCTGACTACACCGCTGCGGATATTGTCTTCAACGACAAAGGCTGCGGCTCCTTCACCTGCCTCTACAAAGGGCAGCCGATCGGCGGCTTCACCCTCAACGTCCCCGGCATCCACAACGTCTCCAACGCCCTGGCCGCCATCGCCATGGGCAGGTACCTGGGCCTCGATGTAGGCACCATCGCCGAGGGCCTGGCCGCCTTCACCGGCACCGACCGCCGCTTCGAGTACAAGGGCCAGATGGAAGGCGTCACCGTCGTGGACGATTACGCCCATCATCCGACGGAAATAAAGGCCACCCTGGCAGCCGCCCGCCGCTACCCCCACCGGGAGCTCTGGGTCATCTTCCAGCCCCACACCTACAGCCGGACCATCATGCTCATGGAAGAGTTCGCCGAGGCCCTCTCCGCAGCCGACCATGTGGTCCTGGCGGAGATCTACGCCGCCCGTGAGACCAACGATACAGGCATCTCCTCCGCGGATCTCGCCAAAGTCATCGCCCGCTACGGGACCGATGTCCACTATTTCCCGACTTTTTCTGAGATTCAGGATTACGTCCGCGAAAAGTGTGTCAACGGGGATTTGTTGATAACTATGGGGGCAGGAAACGTGACAAATATCGGCCCTGCGCTGGTCGACTGAACAATTATCCACTGATTTCACAATATCCACATCGGGGCTTTGTGTACAAAACAGGGCCCCCCTGTGGATTATTTTGTGGATGCACGTTCTCCCAGATGTGATATACTCACATAGCATAAAAAATCCACAACTGCGCCTTAAGAGGTCCTATGAATACATTTGCCGTCAATACCTGCTTCCCTCAGGGAGTCACCCTCCTGTCCAACGAGTTCCTGGACAGATATATGCCCGCCGCCAACGGAGAGTTCGTGAAAATCTACCTTCACCTGCTCCGCGCTGTCAGTGTGCCCGCACAAGGGGTCTCCCTCTCCACCATCGCCGACGCCCTCTCCTGCACGGAGAAGGACGTTCTTCGCGCGCTCAAGTACTGGGAGAAGGTAGGCGTTCTTCGCATTGCGCGGACGGAAAATGAAACCATTACAGGAATCACCTTCATCAATTTCTGCAATCCCGACGTCATCGTCCCCGAGACCGCCCAGGAAGAGCCTGCGGCCCCGGTAGAAACCGCGGCGATGGATGTGGCGGCCGAGCCGGCTAAACCGGCCGACCAGCCCGCCGAAGTGCCCGCCAAGGAGTCATTGACCGCCGCAAGGATGGACGAGCTCTCCCAGCGGGAGGACATCGTGGAGCTCCTCTTCATCGCCTCCCAGTACCTGGGACGGACGCTGACCTACACGGATACCCGGACGCTGCTCTACTTCTACGACGGTCTTCATTTCTCAGCGGACCTCATCGAGTATCTGATTGAGTACTGCGTGACCCGGGGCCACAAGTCCATCCGCTACATCGAAGGGACCGCCAGAGGCTGGCACAACGACAATGTGACCACGGTGGAGGCGGCCAAAGCCCACGTGACGGCGGGCAAATACCGCAAGGAATACTACGATATTTTCAAGGCCCTGGGCATCCGGTCCCACGACCCCATCAAGAAGGAAATGGCCATCATGGACAAGTGGCTGAAGGACCTGGCCTTCCCCATGGAGATCATCGAGGAAGCCTGCACCCGGACAGTCATGACCATCGCCAAGCCTTCCCTGGAGTACGCCGATTCCATCTTGAGCAGCTGGGCCGCCGCCGGCGTCCGGGCATACGAGGATATCGCCAAGGTCGACGAAGCCAGGGAGAAGAATCGCACGGAAGCCAAACGCGCCCCGACGCGGCCGCAGAAGAACCCGGCCGGCAACTTCGCCAACTTCACCCAGAGAGAATACGACTATCAGGACCTGGAAGCCAGGCTTCTCATGAGCCAGGAGGATAAGAACTGACCATGCCGCTCCTCAATTCCCAGTACGACGCCATCATGCGCAGGTACGATGCCACCAGGGAAAGACACCGCCATGAGCTGGACGAACGCATTACAGAAGTATACGACGCTGTTCCCGCCATCCGGGACCTGGACCGGGAGGTCTCCACGATCTCTGTGGCCAAGGCCAGAGCTCGGATCCTGAATCCCGAAGCGCCCCTCGATGACTACCGCGAGCGCCTGGAGGAAATCGGGCGCCGCCGCGCCGCCCTCCTTAAGGAGCACGGGTACCCGGAAGACTACATGAGTCTCCGGTATGACTGCCCTCTTTGCCGGGATACGGGGTATGTGGACCAGACGCCCTGCGTCTGCTTCCGCAAGGCCGTCTCGGACCTCCTCTACAGCGAGTTCGACCCGGGGCCCATCCTGGAGAAGGAGAACTTCGGGACTTTCTCCCTGGGCTGGTACTCCGATACACTGAAAGACTCCTCGACGGGCCGCTCGGCCAGGGAGCTGGCGGAGGCCGCCCGCGCCCGCGCCCTCTCCTTCGTGGAGAGCATGGGCCGGCCCGACAACAACCTCTACATTTACGGCAATACCGGCACCGGCAAGACCTTCCTGACCAACTGTATCGCCAGGGAGCTGCTGGACCGCTCCTATTCGGTCCTCTACTTCTCGTCCAACGACTACTTCCGGATCCTGGGCGACGCAGCCTTCGGACGGGAAGGACGGACCACCGCCCATGAAAAAGCTATTCTGGAGTGTGACTGCCTCATCATCGACGACCTGGGCACAGAGCGCACCAACTCCTTCGTCGCCTCGCAGTTCTTCTCCACCATCAACGAGAGGATCGCCAAGGACCGGGCCACCATCATCTCCTCAAATCTGGAGCCGGGAAAAATCTCGGATATGTATACAGAACGGGTCTTCTCCAGGATCCTCACTCACTACACCTTTATCAAGCTGATCGGCGAAGACATCAGGATCATGAAAAAGCTAACGGGAGGACATACATGAACACGACCGCTACCGTCATCAAGAAAGAGTTCACGACGCTGCCGGAAGCCCGGCTGGGCATCATCCCCTTACAAAGCATGGCTCTCATCGGCTCCAAGGTCGACCAGTACGTGGTCGACTGGCGCAGGGAGCGGGTCGAAAGCGGTGAAATGCCGCCCGACAACGACTACTCCCGGGACACCTTCATTATCGAGTCCACCACACCGCGCTTCGGCTCCGGCGAAGCAAAAGGCACCATCCGCCAGTCCATCCGCGGCGAGGACGTCTATATTCTGGTGGACGTGTGCAACTATTCCATTCACTACAAGCTCAACAGCTATGAGAACGTCATGTCCCCGGACGACCATTTCCAGGACTTAAAGCGCATCATCGCCGCCATCGGCGGCAAGGCCCACCGGATCAACGTCATCATGCCCTACCTCTATGAGGGCCGCCGGATCACCCGGGACAGCCGCGAGTCCCTTGACTGCGCCAACGCCCTCCAGGAGCTGGTGGACCTGGGTGTCGAGAACATCATCACCTTCGACGCCCACGACCCCCGCGTCCAGAACGCCATCCCCCTCTCCGGCTTCGAATCCATGTCCCCCTCCTACCAGTTCATCAAGAACATCCTCCGGTATGAGAAGGGCCTGAAGCTGGACAACGACCATATGATGTGCGTCACACCGGACGTAGGCGGCATGGCACGCGCCATCTACGTGGCCAACGTCCTCGGCATCAACATGGGCATGTTCTATAAGCGCCGCGACTACACGACCCTGATCGACGGCGACAATCCCGTCGTCGCCCACGAATTCCTGGGCTCCGAGGTCGAGGGCAAGGATATCATCATCATCGACGACATGATTTCCTCCGGCGAGAAGGTCATCGAGACCGCGAAGCTCTTAAAGTCCAAGAAGGCTAACCGCATCTTTATCTGCGCCACCTTCGGCATCCTGACCGGCGGCGTCTCCAAGTTCGACGCGGCCTACGAGGAGGGCATTTTCAACCGCCTGATCACCACTAACCTGGTCTACCAGCCGGGCGAGCTCCTGAGCCGCCCCTACTACACCAGCTGCGACATGAGCAAGTACCTGGCTCTCATCATCGACACGCTGAACCACAACGGCTCGCTCTCCTCCCTCCTCGACCCGGTGGACAGGATCCACAAGGTCGTGGCCAAGTACGAAGCAGGCGAGCCTATCTGATCCCTCGCAGGGAAATGAAGACCTTCCTCGGAACATTTTCCCGGAATCGTTCTCAGCCCTTCTCACTGGTCCGATAAAACGAGAGGCTCTCTTAATTCTATAAGAAAAACCCGGCGCTTCAGGCTGAAAGTTCTGAAGCGTCGGGTTTTGTTTTCTGTAAGTGCTGGCAGTAATAATCCTCTGGTCAAAATCTGACCCAGTTGCATCAAGTCTCAGGATACAGGGCTTACCGATTATCGTCTGCGGACTGCGGAGATTGCCTGGCCTTCCCCTTGCCGGGGAGGTCCGCTGCTTCTGTCCGCCGCTGGCTTACTCCAGGCTGA
>CAMONF010000279.1 GCA_946620335.1 uncultured Clostridia bacterium | reverse complement strand
TCAGATGGGCCGCATTGAGGCTCCTGAGGGCTGGATCTGCCGGATCATGTAAAAAGGTAAATTAATAAAATGGGAATGAGGGACGGTTCCTTTTCCCACTTTTGTTTCGCAAAAGTGGGAAAAGGAACCGTCCCTCATTCCCATTTTTAGTTGCCAGGATTGTAATCGCTGGCCATCTTCCCAAAAATCTCCCGGGCCTCCCGCACAGCGTCCATATCCTCCTGACTCACCCGCATATTGTAGTGATAGTCACGTCCGTCAGGAGATGTGACGTGGATATCGATGACCGAGCCGGGGCCGATGGCGTTCGCGGCTACGGTCTGTCCGAAGGGGGCCAGCTTGGGATGCCGCGCAAGGAAGGCGTCCCACATCCCCTTCACTTTCATAAGATCAAATGGATTTACCATTCTGTAAGCCTCTCTCTTCTGCTCAATCTTCTCTTCCCATGAGACGGAACTTCTCGGCCGCCTGGACCTTGATGGCGTAGCGCTCGTAGGGAAGAATTTCCGACATGGTGGATACGCCGCTGTTCACGGCAAATATGATGCCCTGGGCGGCGGCAATATCAATATCCGTGAAGAAATTCACCTTGGTGATGCCCGCTTCCACAGCCTGCTGCAGGGCCTTGTCGGAGAGGCCTGAGCCGCCGTGCAGAGTCAGCGGGATTCGTGCGGTCTCGGAAATGGCCCGGATTCGGTCGTAGTCCAGCTTCGGCTGGACGCGGTAGGAACCCATAGCCGTTCCGACGGAAATGCCCAGGGCATCGACGCCGGTCCTCCAGACAAAGTCGCGGGCTTCATTGGGAATCGTCATGTCCGCGTCGTCCAGATCGCCTTCCATCTCGGCAGCCAGGGGCACATGGCCCAGCTCCGCCTCGATGGTAGCCCCGGATGCATGGGCGATGGCGGAAATCTCCGCCACCTGTCTGACATTTTCCTCAAAGCCTGCCTGGGAGCAGTCAAAGTTCACGGAGGTGAAACCGGCCTTCAGGGCCGCGAGGACCACCTCCCGGCTGCTGCAGTGGTCCAGATGAATGGCCACCGGCACAGCCGCCCGCCTGGCGATCGGCAGGGCAAAGGAAATAAAGTCCTCCATGCCAAGGAGGGCCAACTGCTTCTCTTCTATTCCAAGGACCACGCTCTGGCCGGCCTCCTCGGCGGCATCGATGACCGCGCTGGCCATGGTGGCCGTGATTGCGTTGAACTGGGCCACCGCGCGTCCGTCCTTCAGCGCAGGGCGCAGGATATCATTCAAGTTGGTCAGCATAAGTATCCCTTCCCTTCTGCCGGAAAGCAGGAGGCGGCACGCAGCGCGCTCCGCCTCCCGCCGACATATTGATCAGTGATGGAAAAGCCGGATGCCTGTGAAGGCCATGGCCATCCCGTACTTGTCGCAGCACTCGATGACCGCATCGTCGCGGACGGATCCGCCCGGCTCGGCGATGTACTTGACGCCGCTCTTTCTGGCCCGCTCGATGTTGTCCGAGAAGGGGAAGAAGGCGTCGGAACCCAGAGCGATGTCATGGGCCTGATCCAACCAGGCGCGCTTCTCCTCGTCGGTGAAGACTTCCGGCTTCACCTTGAAGATCTTCTCCCAGGCGCCGTCGGCCAGGACGTCCATGTATTCATTTCCAATGTAGACGTCGATAGCGTTGTCCCTGTCGGCCCGGCGGATGCCGTCCACGAAGGGAAGATTCAGGACCTTGGGGCACTGGCGCAGGAGCCAGTTGTCGGCCTTCTGCCCGGCCAGGCGCACGCAGTGGACGCGGGACTGCTGTCCGGCGCCGACGCCGATAGCCTGTCCGTCGTAGGCGTAGCACACAGAGTTGGACTGGGTGTACTTGAGGGTGATGAGGGATACGATGAGGTCGCGCTTGGCGGACTCAGGCATATCCTTGTTGGCTGTCACGATGTTGGCCAGAAGCTCCTCGTTGATGTCGAGGTTGTTGTGGCCCTGCTCGAAGGTGATGCCGAAGACGTCCTTGTGCTCAAGGAGGGGCGGCTCGTAATTCGGGTCGATCTGAATCACGGTGTAGTTCCCGTTCTTCTTTTGTTTGAGGATCTCCAGTGCCTCGTCGGTGTAGCCCGGGGCAATCACGCCGTCGGAGACTTCGCGCTTGATGATCCTGGCGGTATCCGCATCGCAGGTGTCGGAGAGGGAAATGAAATCACCGAAGGAGCTCATGCGGTCAGCACCCCTGGCCCTGGCATAAGCGCAGGCCAGCGGGGAGAGGTCGCCCAGGTCGTCCACAAAATAGATCTTCTTCAGCACGTCGCTGAGGGGAAGACCCACAGCAGCGCCGGCCGGGGAGACATGCTTGAAGGAGGTGGCAGCGGGAAGCCCTGTGGCCCGCTTCAGGTCCCTGACCAGCTGCCAGCCGTTCAGGGCATCCATGAAGTTGATGTAACCCGGTCTCCCGTTCAGTACTTCAAGAGGCAGGTCGCCGCCGTCAGCGGCGAAGATACGGGAAGGCTTCTGATTGGGGTTGCAGCCATACTTGAGGGCAAGATCTTTCATTTGGTTTTATTTCCTTTCGTAATTCCGTAAAGCTTTTCAGCGCGGTTATTCACTGGTTCTTGTTGACGATCCTGGTCTCGAAGGCGCCGGTGGCCAGGTCGATGTAGCGGACGAAGAGGGAGACCTTGTTGTCTTCGTTCAGATTCGTCCAGATCTTCTCGGTGAGGGCGTCGATGTCCCCCTCGACCGTCACGGGGATGGGCTCGCCTTCAAAGCTGGGAAGGGGGTTCCCGTCATCCATGTAGGTGCTGATGAAATGGCCCTGGCCCGCCACAGCCGGCGAGTAGGTGTAGGTAAAGCGGTGGTCGCTCTCCGGATCTCCGTCGTTGCTCTTTAAGATGGAGATGGCATAGTTGAAGCTGCCGTCCTTCAGATGGATGACGCCGGAAATGCGGGGCGTGTAGTTGGGCCCGTCCGGCTCATAGCGGCGGGTCCGCAGGGACTGCTCGAAGGTGAACTGGTGGTCCAGCCCGTCGTAGATGGTATCTGTCTGGTCGCCGTTGGTGACGATGGTCTTGGCGCCGAGCACGCGGACCGGCGCGTAGATGATGAGGCTGGGATCCTCCATCTTGGAGGGATCGAAGGCCTCGGTGCGGATGCCGTCCCCGTCTTCCACGAAGACGCGGTTCCTGGAGTTGGTGCTTCTTCCCATGATAAAGTAGGCCGCGACAGCCTTGGTGCCGTCGGCGGACCTGCCGAGCATGATGCCTCTGCCGGGATAGGATTTGGAGGCGAGGAGCTCGCCCAGATCCATGCGTTTCATTTCTATCTTCCTCCTTTACATCTCGAATGTAACAATACAGCCGTCCACATTGTTGCCGGACACAGTATAAGCCTTGTCAGGCTCTGTGAAGGTGCCCTCTTCGGTAAAATAAACACCGTACCGGCCGCTCCCGGTCTCAATCTCCAAAGGCTCGGCCGGGGATGTGTGGTCCCTGAGATACGCGATATATTCCTCCAGACAGAGGTTGTGGTCCACCATGTAGCGCGCATGGGGCAGCCCCACATAGCGGAAGTGCCAGGCCTCATTGCTGATGCCCGTGATCTCGATTTTGTCCTCCGCATAGCGCCGGATAAATCCGTAGTCGGCGCAGTGCTCCTTCATCCAGACTGCGTTGGGGCTCTCGGAAAAGCTCCCCTCGCTGCCGTCCCCGTAGATAATGCCCAGGTCCACAGCCAGCCCCGTATGGTGCTCGCTGTAGCCGGGTGTGGCTACGTACTTCTGGGAATAGCTCTCGCCGTAGAGGTCAGCCATCTGCTGCCAGACGTTCTGCTGGTACTCCAGCGTCCGGTAGGCGGAGGAGATGGATGTGTAATCGGTGCCCATGGCTTGGTCACAGGCCTCTATCATCCGGTCCATGGGCTCCATGATATGTTCGCTGACCATGAATTCGTCCTTGGACAGCGGATAGTCGTAGGTCTGCGCATCCTTGATGGTCACCAGGACCAGGTCACTGTTGGCCTCGAAATCGTAGGGATAGGTCCCGTTCACCAGGACGAGGTCCCCCTTGCGCACCTGATTTTCGGGAAATGAAATCCTCACCTCCGTTTCCGGTGTTATCTCCTCAGCGGCGGGGTGAGCGCCGGTCTCAGCGCTGGTTTGCGTGTCGCCCTCTGCGGCGGCCGGAGAAGCCGTCTCTCCTGTCGGTTCCTGGCCTTCCGCGGGCTTGTTTTTATTTCCCCTGAAGAGGCGAATGCCTCCCAGGACAGCCAGAATCAGGACCAGGAGCAGCACAATACCGGTCATGACCCGCATCTGCTGCCTCCTTCTGCGTCTGGCTCTGCGTCTGTTGTCTGTTCTTCTCATGCTGTTGTCTGTGTGTTCCTCCTGAAAATGGCCCTATGCCCCTCAGCGTCCGCCGCCGAAGAGATTGGCCATGCCTGCCAGCGGCGCCATGGCCTCCGCCAGGTTGGTGATGGCTTCGTTGAGCGCCTCGGTGTCTATATCCTTCACAGCGCCGTCCAGGTTCTGAAGGGTCGTCTCCAAAGTATTCAGACGATCAATCAGGGAGGGCAGGACCTCCTCGTCGATGGTGTTGATGGTTCCGTTGACATTCTCCATGGTCGACTTGGCATCCCCGATGGTCGTGCTGGCGTCTTCCATGATTTCCATGGCTGACTCAAGGGCGGTGGAAGCATCCGTGGCAGCCTTCTTGACGCCGTTAAGGGTGCTGACGGCATTGGGCACCACGACCAGAGCAGCCACGGCCAGGACTACCAAAATGAGACCGCTGATCACAGTGTGGATCTTCTGAAGCTTGAGACTCTCCTGCATCATTTTTTTCATCTCTTCATCCTGCATCCCTATTACCTGCCTTTCTCAGTCACTGATGACCTTCACGTAGAAGGACCGTTTCCTGGGGCCGTCGAACTCGCAGAAGTAGATATCCTGCCACATGCCCAGAATGAGACGCCCGTGCTCGACGATGACAGTCTCCGACGCACCGATGGTGGACGCCTTGAGGTGGGCGAACGCGTTGCCGTCCTCCTGTTGGTAGCCGGCGTCGGACCGCGGGAAGATTCGGTCAAGGCCGTAGAGGAGGTCGAACTTGACGTCCGGGTCCGCATTCTCATTGATGGTGATGCCGACCGTCGTGTGGGGACTGTAAATGATCACAATTCCCGATTCGATACCGCTGTCATAGACATCCTGGCGGACCAGGTCCGTGACAGAGAAGACATCTTCGTCGGCGGTGGTACGGATTTCATGTCTGAACAGATTCATGGCCTTCTCCTTCCTCGTGCGTGTACAACCGTTTCTCATTGTTCTCATAGTGCAGCCGGACTGATGCCTTTCAGGAAAAGACTGCCGGGGAGTCTTAAGGCCTGGAGCGTTGGGGCGGGATATACGCAGCCTGCTGCCTCATGGCCGGGAATCCCCTGCGTTCACTCATCAGTCCTTAAAGAAAATCCTGGGCATCCTGTACCTCAGGTCGTTCGCCATGGCCTCGCTGAGGTTCAGATAATATTTGGTCTTCTCGGCGCCCTTGACGATGACGTAAGGCTTCTGTGCCGGATCGAGGGATGAGTAGTCCACGACCTTGTAGCCCACATTGTAGCGATCCAGATGGTGAGATCCCAGCGGAGCGATGCACTCGATTCCTTCAGCGCCGATGGTTCCCAGGCGCTTGCGGCGGGAACGGCCGTAGATGGCGTCGACGTCGATCTCACCGTTCACATACTGGTATTCATATTCCATATCGAACCTGGGGAAGATGAAATAATCTACCACCAGCAATGCCAGGGCCGGGACCATCATAAGGGGATGGAGCACAAGGCCGGCTGCGACCAGGAGGACAGAAAAAATGATCATGACGACCTTTAAGACCTGCTCGCTGGATTTTTTCTGACGCTTGACAAGGTGCTCATGGAAAACATCGCTCATAGGGAAATACCTCACTGCTTCTGAATATTTGATGATAGTTTAACACAATATCGGGCGAGGTGAAAGAGGCTCGAGAGAAAATGGGAATCAGGGACGGTTCCTTTTCCCATTTTTCAAAGAAAAATGGGAAAAGGAACCGTCCCTGATTCCCATTTTCCCTTCCTCCCATCTCCTGAGCATGATGCAAACAGCAAAAAAACTCCGGGAAAGCAAGCTTTCCCGGAGTTTTTTTGCTGTATTACATCATGCCCATGCCTGCGCCTGCACCGGCCGGTGCAGCGGGAACGGGCTCTTTGATGGAGACCACGGCGGATTCTGTGGTCAGAAGGGTGGCAGCGACAGAGTTTGCGTTCTGAAGAGCGCTTCTCGTGACCTTGACCGGATCAAGGATGCCGGACTCGACCATGTCCACATACTCGCCGGTCAGGGCGTTGTAGCCGATGCCCTTGGCGGACTCGCGGACCTTGTTGACGATGACTGCGCCCTCTTCGCCGGCGTTGATGGCGATGCGGGCCAGCGGGGCTTCCAGAGCCTTCTTGATGATCTGGGCGCCGGTCTTCTCGTCGCCGCTCAGGGAGGCGATCAGGTCGTTCAGCTCGTCAGCTGCATGGATGTAGGCGGAACCGCCGCCGGCGATGATGCCTTCCTCAACAGCGGCGCGGGTCGCGTTCAGAGCATCCTCCATACGGAACTTCTTGTCCTTCATCTCAGTCTCGGTCGGGGCGCCGACGCGGATGACGGCTACGCCGCCGGCCAGCTTCGCCAGACGCTCCTGGAGCTTCTCCCGGTCATAGTCGCTGGTGGTATCCGCGATCTGTGCACGGATCTGCGCCACACGGGCATCGATATCCTTCTTGCTGCCGGCGCCGCCCACGATAGTGGTGTTTTCCTTGTTGACCTTGACCTGACGGGCAGTTCCCAGCAGATCCATGGTCGCTTCCTTCAGCTCCATGCCGGTCTCAGAGGAGATCACGGTACCGCCGGTCAGGATGGCGATATCCTGCAGCATTTCCTTA
>CAMONF010000278.1 GCA_946620335.1 uncultured Clostridia bacterium | reverse complement strand
GTGGCGGACCTGGTCTCGGAAGGCAAAATGGCGTACGTGGGCAAGTACAGCGAGCCTGACTATGAGGCCCTGGCGGCGGGCGGCAGTTCCCTGGCCATCGAGTCCACCATGATTTTTCACAAGCCTGAGACGGCGGACAAGCTGAAGGCCCTGGGTATCCCTGTTATCGTAGAACACTCCAGCTATGAACCCGATCCCATGGGACGGATGGAGTGGATCCGCTTTTACGGGCTCCTGACCGGCAAGGACGAGGAGGCGGAAGCCTTCTGCCGCCGGGAGGAGGCGGAGATGGCCGGCCTGAAGGAGAAGGAAGCGACGGGAAAGAAAGTCGCCTTCTTCTATTTCACTGAGGCTGGCGTTGTGGTCCGGGAGCCCGGCGACTATGTCTCCCGGATGATTGAAATGGCCGGCGGGCAGTATGCTTTCGATGACAAGCTGATCCCGCCCGATGGCAGCAGCCTCTCCACCAGGACCATCGACCTTGAAACTTTTTATGCGGGCGCCGCGCAGGCGGATGTACTCATTTACAGCGGTGTGAGCCAGGACGTGGGCAGTGTTCAGGAACTGATCTCCCGGCAGCCCCTGCTGGCTGACTTCAAGGCAGTCCGCGAAGGAAATGTCTGGGCCACCGGTCGCAATATGTTCCAGTCCTCCACCGAGGTGTCGCAGATGGTCAGCGAGTTCCGCACCGCTATCGAGGGCTCGGACGGAAACCTTACTTATATGAAACATCTCTCCTGAAGGGGAAAATGAAAGCATTGGCGGGGAGGCGCCTGCCTAGCGGCGGCAGGAAGCCTTCCCTCGCAGATACATTGTGAGCAGGAGAGAACGCAGCCGATGCGGAGGGTTTTCCGCCCCATGATATACTGCGGAAATGGATTAAAGAGATAGAAGCAAGAGAGCCATGGACAGAAGAGACAAGTATTTTCGAAATATTGTATGCTTCGCGCTGCTCGCGGCAGCGGTTCTTGTGCTGCTCTTTTTGAACCTGATAATCGGGAGTGTATCGCTGACGCCGGGCGAGATTCTGGATGTGCTCACCGGGAGGGGCGGGGAGGCCGCTGCGATGATCCTCATGACGATTCGTCTCCCCCGGCTCCTGGCTGCCTTTGTCCTGGGCGGCGGGCTGGCTCTGTCAGGCTTTCTCCTCCAGACCTATTTCAACAATCCGATTGCCGGCCCCTTTGTCCTGGGCATTTCCTCCGGAGCCAAGCTGGTCATCGCCTTTCTTATGATCGGAAGCCTCGAGATGGGGCGCGTTGTCAGCGCCTGGGGCATGATCGGCGGGGCTTTTCTGGGGGCGATGCTGACCATGGGGTTCATTTTGCTGGTGTCCGCGAAGACCAGGCGGAGTGCAGTGCTCATCATCTGCGGTGTCATGGTCGGCTATTTTTGCACGGCGGTCACGGATTTTATGGTGACCTTCGCGGCGGACGCCAACATCGTGAACCTGCACAACTGGTCCAAAGGCAGCTTTTCCGGCATGACCTGGGGGAATCTGGGCGTCCTTACTGCAGTCACGGTGCTGGGACTTCTTGCCTCCTTCGCTCTGGCCAAGCCTATGGCGGCCTTTCAGTTGGGGGAGACCGCAGCCAGGAGCCTGGGCGTCAATACCCGCCGTCTCAAGGTGGCCCTCATTCTGATTGCCAGCCTTCTGGCGGCCTGCGTGACTGCATTTGCCGGGCCGATCTCCTTCGTGGGCATTGCGGTGCCCCAGGTGATGAAGCGGATGTTCAAGTCTGCCCGGCCGATTCTCATGGTGCCGGCCTGCTTTCTGGGGGGAGGCATTTTCTGCCTCTTTGCGGACCTCCTGGCCCGGACCCTGTTCGCGCCCACAGAGCTTTCCGCCAGCACGGTGACCGCCGCCTTCGGGGCGCCGATCGTGGTGTGGGTCATGCTGCGGAGAAGGGCAGGAGAGAACTGACCTGGATAATAAGACAGTGAGAGAAGCAAATCTGTTATGGAGCCATGGGAAATGAAGGTCGGCTGCTATGGTCTGACGCGGCGCATGGCATCATCATAGAACCGGTCAGAGAGGAAAAAGAGAGATATGAGCAGGATTCTGAGGACCCGAGATATGTCTGTAGGCTACCGCGGCCGGGCCGTGGTGTCGGGCATCAATATTGAGCTGGAGCGGGGGAAAATTATGGCCGTGATCGGGCCGAACGGCATGGGCAAATCCACCCTGCTGAAGACCGTCGGCGGCCTGATTCCGCCGGTGGCCGGCCAGGTGGAGCTGGACGGAAGACCGCTCTCCTCCATGTCGGAGCTGGAGCGGGCCAGACGGATGGCTGTTCTCCTCCCCGGGAGGATCGATCCCGAGTGGCTTACGGCAAGAGAGATGGTGGAGGCCGGCCGGTATCCCTTTACCGGCCTTTTGGGCATTCTCGGGGAGAGTGACCGTGAAGCGGTCGCTCGGGTCATGGAAATCACGGCAGTCTCCGACCTGGCGGACCGGTATTTCAACGAGCTGAGTGACGGGCAGAAGCAGCGGGTCCTGCTGGCCAGAGCCATGGCTCAGGAACCGGCGCTTCTGGTCCTGGACGAGCCGACCTCCTTTTTGGATATCCGGTTCCGGCTGGAGCTGGTGGATATCCTGAAGCGGCTGGTGGCAGAGACCGAAGTGGCCGTACTGACCTCCCTCCACGAGCTGCGGCTGGCCATGCAGCTGGCTGACAGCGCCATCTGCCTCAAGAATGGACAGGTGGACAGGCAGGGAACCTCGGCGGAGGTTTTCGGCGAGGAATATCTGACCGGACTTTATGATTTGCCGCCCGGCGGGCTGCAGAGCGTGTAGTGACAGGTGACACGGAAGGTCAGCGCCGACCAACTACAGGCTGCATACCTGCAGGAGCATGGGCAGGTAAGCAGGGAGAATAGATGTCTGCCCACTAAAGAATGCAGAGCATATAGAAGCATGAGAACTGCAAGTCTCAAAACAGAAGGAACGGATTATGCCGAACTCTACAGACATGGGTAATCATG
>CAMONF010000277.1 GCA_946620335.1 uncultured Clostridia bacterium | reverse complement strand
CCCACCCCCCCCGGGGAAATGTTCTCGCCGCTGGAGCTGATGATGAGATGCTTGGTCCGGCCTCTAATGAAGAAGTAATCGACCTCGATGCGGCCCAGGTCCCCGGTGTGGAACCAGCCGCCCTTCATGGCCTCCTCCGTAGCTGCCGGATTCTTGTAGTAGCCCAGCATGATGTTGGCGCCGCGGGCCAGGATCTCGCCGTCCTCATCGATCTTGACTTCGCTGTCAAAGAGAACAGGGCCGACGGAGCCGTCGCACATATCCTCTGTCCTGTTGACGGCCAGGACCGGGGAGCACTCGGTGATGCCGTACCCGTTCAGAAGGTTAATTCCGAACTGGCGGAACATGAGGACATACTGGACCTGGAGAGGTGCGCCGCCGCAGATGATGTCGGTGAGCGCGCCGCCGGTGGCCGCCTTGACCATCTCCGGCGTCAGGTTCCCGCCGCTCCTTCTGGCCAGGGCTCGGAAGGACTTGGCAAAGGTCTCAATGACCATGGGCACCACGAACAGGCAGGCGGGCTTGGCGATCTGCAGGTCCTTCATGATATTCCGCATGTTGCGGACGATGTAGCAGGGCTTGTCGTAATTGAAGACCATGAGATGGCCGACGACCAGGCCGAACATGTGGTGCATGGGCAGGGGTGACAGTCCGTTGCCTTTCAGGAAATAACTCTGGCAGGACTGGTTAATGTTGGCGGCGATATTGGCCTGGCTCAGCATGACGCCCTTGGGGACGCCGGTGGTGCCGGAGGTGAAGACCAGGGCGCACATGGCGTTGATGTCCGCCTTGTAGTCGCGGTAGGTGGTGTCGCCGGCGGCGATGGCTTCATTTCCAGCCTTCAGATACTCGGAAAATGAAGTCATGGGATAGCCCTTAAAGCCCGGCAGATTGGCCTCGAAGGCGGGGATGGCCGGAGCGAACTCCTTGGAATAGATGAGGCGCACGCTGTCGCCCATGGCCATGAGCTTCACAAGGTTCTCCATCGGCTGGCGGGCATCCAGGGGCATGACCACGTTGCCGCCGGTGGTCAGGGCAAAGAAGGCGACCAACCACTCGTAGGAATTGGTCCCCAGGAGGGCGACGTGGGTCCCGTCCTTGATTCCTTCCTTATAAAGGAAGGTGGCCAGGGCTTCCACGTCCTGCCGGAACTGCGTGTAGGTGACAGTGGCCACCGACCCGTCGTCCGCTGTGAAGAAGAAGGCGGTACCATTGGGGTCGTCGTAGACCCTGAGGTCCATCATGTGGCGAAGGTCGGTGATTTTCGGCAGTTCATAGGGGGGATATGCTTTCATTTTTTTATACCTCTTTTTTCATGCATAGAAGACACCGCGTGCGGTGCCTCCGGGGTGTTTCCATATGGCAGCCTCGGCTGCCTGTTTTATCGATTGTTCTCGATATAGCGCTCGATGGCGCCAACGGTGGTCAGCTCCGGGATCACCTCGTCGGGGATGTGGATGCTGTACTCCTCCTCCACCTCGCTGACGATGGTGAGGATGTCGAAGGAATTGAGCTCGAGGTCGTCGATGAGGTTGGTCTCCTCACCGATCTGCTCGGCAGGATAGTCTGTATAGGGTGCGAGTACGTCAATGATTTCCTGAAGCATGGTTTTCTCCTTCAAATAGGTATATTTGTGCCGGTTGCTTTCGGCGGTGATTTCCGTCAATTATATATCCGGTCGACCGGGCGGCCGACCAGATAATTCTAACCAAAAACCTTTCATGTTTCAACAGGAAGCGGCCATTATTTATCCCTTGGCCTTCATTTTTCACAAATGGATCAAAATGAAGACACAAAAGCGCCACACTTTTTTCCGACAATAGCCTCATCGAAAGGGAAATGAAAACACAGCTCCCCGGACACGACACTGACCGCCTGACGAAGGCGGACCCTACATATAAGGAGGCATCCATCATGAGAAAGAATCGTTTACTTAAGAAGCTTGGCGTCACCGCATCCATGGCCGCCGTCTTCGGCCTGGTCTCCTCCGGCGTATTTATCACGACCACAAACCTGGCAGGCGCCCGCGCCGCGGAAGCGGCGGCCGTCGAAGCCCCTGCTGAAGCGGGTGCTTCCACCTGGTCCGGTGCCATTGCTGCCGACTCCGCCCAGTCGGACGGCGGCATCATCACCACAGACGTCTCCATCACCACGGAAGGCAGCGATACCAAGAACCTGACCATCCCCGAGGTGACGCAGATGTCCATGCCGGCCATGGTCGCCATCACCAACACCACCGTCCAGGAGATCGAGGACTACTTCGGCGGCTACGGCTTCGGATTCGGCTTTGGCTTCGGTGGCCGTGACGGCTACGGAAGCGGCGAGCCCCAGACCTACGAATCCGTGAGCATGGGCTCCGGCATCATCATAGACGAGACCGACGACCAGCTGATCATCGCCACCAACGCCCACGTCATCAGCGGCGCCACCACCCTCTCGGTGGCCTTCGTGGACGACACAGCGGCTGCGGCCCAGATCCTTGGATCTGACACCAACACCGACCTCGCCGTCATCGCCGTGAACAAAGCGGACCTCAGCGAAGAGACCCTGAAGGCCATCCGCATCATCGACATCGGCTCCTCCGATGACCTGGTGGTCGGCGAGTCCGTCGTCGCCATCGGCAACGCCCTCGGTTACGGCCAGTCCGTCTCCGCCGGCATCGTTTCCGCCCTCGGACGTGAGCTGGTCGCCTCCGACGGCGCCACAGAAGGAACCGAAGGCGGTCTGATCCAGACGGATGCCGCCATCAACCCCGGCAACTCCGGCGGCGCCCTCCTCAACATGAAGGGCGAGCTCATCGGCATCAACTCCGCCAAGTACGCCAGCACCGAGGTCGAGGGCATGGGCTACGCCATCCCCATCACCGAGGCCATGGAGATCCTGAACGAGCTGGCCGAGGGCAAGTCCCTGGCGGACATTTCTGAAAATATCGGCTCCAGCGTTTATCTGGGAATCAGCTGCACCTCCATCACGGAAGACTACGCCAACTACTACGGCCTGCCCACCGGCGTTTACGTAAAGGCCATTGAGTCCGGCAGCGCGGCTGAGAAGGCCGGCATGCAGGCTGGCGACATCATCACCGAGATGGACGGCAAGACCATCGGCTCCGTCGACGCCCTCACTACCGCCCTGGCTTCCTACAAGCCCGGTGACACCGCCGAGGTGACCGTCATGCGGGAGACCGCGGACGAGTCCATGAGCGTCATGGGCCAGAGCAGCTTAAGCTACAGCGCCGTCACCCTCCAGGTGACCTTCGGCGACGAACAGGCGCTGCAGCAGACCTCGACAGCAGGTATTCTGCAGTGAGACAGAGGGACGGTCCTTTTTATGCAAAAACTACGTTTTTGCATAAAAAGGACCCTCCCTCTGTCTCACTCTGTCTCATCGCAGCGAAGGGGAAACTGGGAATCAGGGACGGTTCCTTTTCCCACTTTTCAAAAATGAAAAGTGGGAAAAGGAACCGTCCCTGATTCCCAGTTTCTTGCTTCTATCTCTCACCTCTACGACCTCCAGACCATAACTCTCGCTCTAGGACCTGGCAAATGCATCATTATTATTGACCCGATTCCGGACCAATTGTTCCGTCAGGCCTTCCT
>CAMONF010000276.1 GCA_946620335.1 uncultured Clostridia bacterium | reverse complement strand
TGATATAAATCATATTGTTATAGTTGGTCAGAACGAAGGACGCCTTGACCCCCACCACGGAGAGCAGCTCGTTGGCCGCCTGGGCGCTGACGACAGTCGGCGACTTAAGGCCGATGGAGGGGCACTCGGAGATGGCGAAGCTGGATTCGAAGATCTCGGCCTGGGCGATGATGGTCGCCTTGGCCCGGCAATCGTCCATGCTGTCCCGGAAAAGCTTGCGGATCCGGGTCACGTCCGCGCCGTTCCTCCTCAGGTAGGCGGCAGCTTCGAGGGTCCGCACGCCGGTCCTGGTCAGGAAATTGCTGGTGTCCAGCATGATGCCGGCGTAAAGGCTGTCCGCTTCCGCGGCCTTGATTTTGAGGGACTCGTCAAAATACTGAAGGATTTCCGAGACCATCTCGCAGGCGCTGGAGGCGTAGGGCTCGATGTAGGAAAGGGTCGCGTTCTGGATGATGTCCTTTCCCTGCCGGTGGTGGTCCAGGACCACGATAGCCGTCTCCTTGTACAGGAGTTCCTCGCATTCTGTATAGTTGGGTTTATTGGTATCCACAACCACGACGACGGATTCCGGTCCGATCAGCTCCATGGCATCCCGGATGGTGACGAACATGCGGCTGTCGTAATCCGGATTGTTCCGGAAGCCGTTGACCATCTCCCGGATGGACTCCGGCGGATTGTCCATGACGATATGGGCCGGCCGGCCGATGGTGGCGGCGCAGCGCCAGACACCGATGGCAGCGCCCAGGGCGTCCACGTCGGGGATCTTATGACCCATGATGAGGATATTCTGCTTGCTCAGCATGATTTCCTTAAGGGCATGGGCCTTGACACGGGCCTTGACGCGGGTGTACTTCTCGGTGGTCTCGGTCTTGCCTCCGAAGTACCGGGTGTTGTAGCCTTCTTTGACCACCACCTGGTCTCCGCCGCGTCCAAGGGCGATATCGATGGCAGACCGGGCTGCCTCTGAGCTCTGGACCAGAGAATCCGTGCCGTAGGCGATACCGATGGAGATAGTCATGGACATCTCATTGCCCACGTTGACGCTCCGCACGTCCTCCAGGATGGAGAAGCGCTTGCTCTCCATCTCATCGAGGGCCTTCTTGCGGATGATGAAGAAGTACTTGTCCTTCTCCGTCTTGCGGACCAGACCGTCGAGCTCAGAGAAATACTTGTTGATTTTTCGCTCGATGAGGGCCAGGAAGAGGGACTTTCTCAGCTCATCCACCGTCTCCAGAGCCTCATCGTAATTGTCAAGGCTCAGAAGGCCGAAGACGAGGCGGTTGTCATTTTTCTCATCGATCAAATTGGTGAGTTCCGTCTCATCGAAGAGGTAGACACCGATCAGGGTGTCGGATTCGCCGGAGCCCTGCACGGCGGAGAACCGCTGCATGGCTGCCCGGTAGACCTTGTCGCCGCTGGTCACGACGCACTCCGTCCGCCTGCGGCGAACGGGCAGCTTCTCGCGGGTCAGCTCCGGAAATACAGACTGGATGCTTTTATGGAAGCTGTTGTCCTTACCCGCGGCCTCCATGAACTCGTCGTTCATCCAAAGAACATGTCCGTTCATGTCCAGATGGGCATAGGGGAGCACGAACTCCTTGCGGAGGATCCGCTGCTGCTCATCGAATTCCATGGCGAAGGAGACCATCTCAGCGGTGATCCGCTTCTGCCTGTAGACCATCACAAGCACCAGCAGGGCCCAGTAGAGGGTCAGGAAGCCTGCCCCGATGAGACCTGCAGGATAGTCGCCCGTCAGGAAGAAAATGAAGAGCATGACCAAAAAGACCGCCGACAGTAGGAACGGCCACTGCAGATACTTTTTCAGTTGTACGGACAGTTTCAGGTCCTCCATCCTCCACCCTTCCGATCTCCGTGATCCGGTCAGTATGCGGGCACAACAGTACCCGGTCGCTCCTGCGCCCGGTCCAGATTGCCGCTCATGTAAAGGGAAAGCCGTCATTAACCGGAGTTAATGACGGCTTCATTATATCATATCCGATCAATCCTGTACATACGGCATGATGGCGAGATGGCGGGCACGCTTGACAGCTACGGTCAGGGCACGCTGATGCTTCGCGCAGTTGCCAGTGATTCTTCTGGGCAGGATTTTGCCGCGCTCAGAGACGTATCTCTTGAGCTTGTTGACATCCTTGTAGCTGATCTCGCTGTCCTTGCCGCAGAACACGCAGACCTTTTTCCTTCTGCGGAATCCGCCCGGTTTTCTCTTGAAGCCACCTTCACGGCCTTCGCCGTTCGATCTTGTAAAAGCCATCGGTATTTCTCCTTTCGGTATCCAAATATAGTCCTGTCCGCTTGTTCACAGACAGCTGCCTCTTCGAGGCACTTATTCTCAGTTGAACGGAAGCTCCTCATCGATGCCGTCGGGGATGTTCATGAAGCCATCCGCCGCCGGTTCCGGAGCCGGTGCGCTCTGGCGGGAGGGCCGGCTGTTATAAGAGCCGTAGCCGCTGCCGGAGCCGCTGTAGTTGTTCCCGGAGTTGTACCCGCTGTTGCCGCCGCCCTGCTGGCTGGCCGCTTTGCTTTCGGCGAACTCCTGGTTTTCGATGATGATCCGGTTGCGATAGACCATCTGGCCGTCGCGACCCTGATAGTTGTCGTTCTGAAGACGTCCCTGGACGACCATCTTGGTCCCCTGGTGGAGGTACTTCTCAGCGAACTCAGCCTGACGGCCGAAGCAGACGCAGTCGAAGAAATCGGCGTCGGGCTGGCCGTCGCGCTTGAAGCGGCGGTCCACAGCCAGGCGGTAATTGGCCACGGCCGTAGAGCTCTCACCCTGGGAATAACGGACCTCCGGGTCCCTGGTCAGGCGTCCCATCAAAATTACAATATTCATACTGTCACCTCATTTTCTGATGCTTTGGTCAATCAGGCAAATGGGCTCTTTACTCGGCTTCTTCCTCTGCGGGGGCTTCCTCGGCGGGCGCTTCCTCCTCTACCGGAGCTTCCTCTTCCACGACCGGAGCTTCCACTTCTTCCGGAGCTTCCTGGACCGGAGCCTTCTCGGGAGCGACCTTGAAGGTGTCGTTCTCATCCTTGCGGACGACAAGGTATCTCAGGACATTGTCCATGATCCGCATGCGCTTCTCGACTTCGTTGGGGGTGGTGCCCTCAGCCTCGAAGTTCACGAAGAAATAGTAAGCTTCTGTGTTGTTGTCGATCTCATAAGCAAGCTTGCGCTTTCCCCACTCCTCGACCTCGATGATCTGGCCGCCGAAACGGGTGATGTAGTTCTTGGCCCTGTCAAGGACAGCATTTCTGGCTTCCTCATCGAGCTTTGCACTCACAACGAGTGCCAATTCGTATTTGTTCATGTTTCCTCCTTCTGGACTCCGGCCTTCCGCTCAGACGGAAGACAAGGATCTGTGGTTATTGTGATACTCTCACGGAGTACTAATATAACACATGGGTCAATAAAAGGCAAGGCATAAAGTCATGGAAAAATCCGGCTTTTTTAAGGGGAAAACCGGGAAAATGGGAATCAGGGACGGTTCCTTTTCCCACTTTTCGCTTTACGAAAAGTGGGAAAAGGAACCGTCCCTGATTCCCATTTTCTCTTCTGCTCACCTCACCACGATCTGTGACAACACTTCACCGATCGGCTCCCGGATCACGAGATCGGCTGCCGAATCCCGGCCGGGGGCAGACTTATTGATGAGGACCAGCTTGTCGCCCCGGAAATAGTCGATCATGCCGGCCGCCGGATAGACGACCAGGGATGTCCCGCCGATGATCAGGACGTCGGCCTCGCTGATGGCCTTGAGGGCTCCCCGCACCACGTCGTTGTCCAGGCCTTCCTCGTAGAGGACGACATCCGGCTTGACAATAGCGCCGTCGCGATCACAGCGCGGAATACCGTCCGCGGATTTTACGTAATCGGCATCGAAGAACTTGTGGCAGCGCGTGCAATAGTTTCTGAGGACTGAGCCGTGCAGCTCGTAGACGCACTTGCTGCCCGCCTTCTGGTGGAGACCGTCGATGTTCTGGGTCACGACAGCCGTCAGCTTGCCTGCCCGCTCGAGCTCCGCCAGCTTCAGATGGGCCGGATTCGGCTGGGCGTCCAGGATGAGCATCTTGTCCTTGTAGAACTCATAGAACTCCTCCGGCCTGCGGACAAAGAAGGTGTGGGAAATGATGGTCTCCGGCGGGTACTTGTACTTCAGATGATAGAGCCCGTCCTGGCTCCGGAAATCCGGGATCCCGCTTTCCGTGGACACACCGGCTCCGCCGAAAAAGACGATCTTCTCATGGGTGTCAATGATCTGCTGCAGCGCCTCGATTTCTCTTGTCATTTCCGCACCTCCTTTTTGCGCGGGTTTTCATTTCCCGCTGTTTCTTGAGATATCACGCACCGGCGATTCCTGGCTCGGGATCCGGTTCAGTTTCACCTGCGAAGCAGCTGCCGAAATCCCTGCATATTCCCGCCGGAGATGGATTTGTCCAAGGGTCCTTTGAGCCACATCAGCTGAGTTCCCTACCTGGCCCCTCCTGAATGCCGGACGACCCAGACCCGTCTGCCCATGACCACGCATCGGGTCGTGCTGTCGCCGGTGCAGGTGGAAAGGGTGACCGTGAGGTCCAGATTGCTGAGAGGCACCTCCCTCTCGACACAGGAGCCGGCCTTCATTTGCTTCTCCCAATCCAGGAACGCCTCCGTCCCGTTCTCCGCAAAGAAGCTGTAGACATCCGACTCCACCGGCGTTTCCATGACGGAATAGATTTCGTACCGGTAGTCCGCCTCAGGTGTCAGGATCCAGAAGTAGGGATCCGCCCCGCAGACTTTCGGATTCTCCAGATCGCTCAGCCTGCCGAACATGCTCCCGTTCCGCATGTTGTGGCCATAGACGATGGTGTTGGGATCGGAGAAATCCCTCTTATTATAATAATCCATGAAAATGGAACCCGCGAAGAGGGCTTCCCTCCGGAATGTATGGTGAAGGTAGTAGTCGTTGTCACCCGTCTGCAGGATCGGGTAGCTGATGGAAGGCAGCGCATCCACATAAATCCAGCCCACGATGTCACTGTTGATGGCTGCGAGCTGGTCCCAGTCGACGGCGAGGGGCGGAACAGCCTCCCCTTCCGCCGGATAGACCACATTCCCCGCCTCATCAATGTATGGCTCCGTAGGGGGTGGAGTGGCTGTGGGCGCAGGTGTTTCCTCCTTGTCCGGCTCTGCAGCTTCCGCCGCTTCCTGTGCTTGTGCCGTCAGTGCTTCCGTCGGCGTCGGCGCCGCATTCGGCTTTGTGAAATCATCCTGCAGCCCGCTGTATTCGCTCTTGGCAGCCGCATAGGTACGCAGAATCTGAAAGAGCCTGTATCCGGAGTATAGAAAAACGCACAGAGAGACGACCAGGATCAGGGTGTTCAGCCCCTTTCCCCTTCTCTTTTTTCTGTCTGTTCTCATTTTCCTTAAAATAAGGACCGGCCTCCTGCCCCGCGGGGGAACCGGAGGCCGGTCTTCCTTTCATGATCTCATATGAAGCGCATGGCGCGTCAGTTGCCGGTCGCCTGTGGAGTGACCGGCGAGTTCAGGTCATAGACAACAACAGCGTTGCCGATCTCCATGGCGTTAAAGATGGCTTCCATGTTCTCCGCCGGGACATTCACACAGCCGTGGGAGCCGTTGCTTTGATAGATGTCGCCGCCGAAATTGCTGCGCCAGGGGGCATCGTGCAGGCCCTGTCCACCGTTGAAGGGCAGCCAGTAGCCGACCGGCTCGGAATAGCCCTGGACGTCCTCGGTGCCGAGGGTGGCGTCCTTCTTCTTGGCATCGATGGCCCAGCAGCCGGGGATGGTCATGCGGTCGGGATCGGAAGCCCGGCCTGTGACGACGTCCGTCTCCATGACGACAACGCCGTTCTGGTAGCACCACAGCTTCTGCTCGGAAATGCTTACCTCCACATAGGTGCCGGTCAGGTCGCCGTTGTCCCAGCCCTTGGCGCTGTAGAGGAAAATCGGCTCCCTCGTCCCGCTCTGGGCTTCCTTGACAGCCGTCGTCACATCCGCGATGGTCTTGTCCTTGTCGATGACCCAGCCGTAGTCGCCGCCGGCCGGGATGGTGATGGTCTTCCCGTCATGGGTGGTGAACTGGCGCTCCAGGCCAAAGGTGTCGTACTTCTGGCCCCACTGATAGACAAGGCTCCTGACCCAGTCCGTGGACAGGGTGACGTTCTTGCCGTCATCGGAAATGTAGGGCCGGAGGGTGTCGCCGTTGATGACCTCCTTGTTGTCGCCGAAGGGATAGGTGATTTCCACGGTCAGATACTTGTTCCAGGCATTCATCCTGGCGTTCAAGGTCTCGTCGTCACTCGTGACCGTCGGATAAATGTAACAGTCAGGCTCCACGATGGAGCAGGTGGTCCTGCCCTCGTCGAGGGCGTCCAGGACCTGGACCAGGAGCTTGGCCTCGTCGATCTTGTTGCCCAGGACCTCCGGCTTAATGCTGTAGAGGCTGCCGTCCGCGATCAGGCGGGCATTTTCCGGCTCTACGACCTGACTCTTGTCAAGGCAGGAGAGCTTCAGGGCGGCATTGGTGGCCATCTTCTCGTCGTAGGTGGTGGATACGCCCACCTGGGCGCTCACCGGCTCGTCAAAGGACAGGAACCAAAGATCTGCGTTCTGGTCCATCATGAGCCTGTCAATAGAAAGGTCGTCCACATAGGCCAGCCCGATGTCCTCGCCGGTCAATGTCTCGGTCACGCCGTCACGCTCCTCGATGGTCAGCGTGAAGCCGGCAATCCCATTGGCCACGTTCTGCTTGGCTTCCTCGACCGTCATGTAAGAGACGTCAATCCCATTGATGGTGGTCCCGGAATAAAAATGGTTCCGGAAGAAATCGACATAATGGCGGTAAGTGTAGAAGACAGTTCCCAGGAAGGCGACGAAGAGGACCAGAACAATGGCGAAGAGGATGGGATGTCCCCGCTTCTTTTTAATAGGAAGGTCCAGGTCCTCATCGAGCTCATCCTCGTCCGGTTCTGCCTTCTTCCTGCGCCGGCGCGCAGGCTTTTCTTTTGCAGGTGCAGCCTCCGGTTCAGCCGGAGCTTCGGTGTCTTCGGCGGTGCTTTCTTCTTCCGCATCCGCTGCGCCAGCTGGCCCTGCTGCGTCCGCTACGCCCGCAGGCTCTGCCGTTTCCGCTGCGGCCACAGGCTCCGCCGCATCCGCCGGTTCGGAATCCGCCGCAGCGGATTTGGGCTCCTGAAGTCCGTGCTCCAACATGGCCTCCGCCTCCACCTCAGCCGCCCTGGCGTTCAGGGCCGCCTCAAAGTCCTCAATGGAGATGGAAGGCCGTCTGATCATGTCGCCCTCGCCCTCTAAGGTTGGCATCTGTGTGGATGTATTCCTGTTCTCTTCCATGGATACTCCCCGTCGTCCACTCTGTACCGCCCCGTCGGAGCGGTCTTGTGTTTATTTTCCTCAGTTCTTCTCCTCGAGAAGCTTGTCGATGCTGACCAGCTTGACGCTGAGAATAAAGACCTTGGTCGCCAGGCCCAGTTCCCGGGTCGTCGGGAAGGAAGGCGCGATTCGGATATTGGAATCCTTCGGGTCAATGCCGTAGGGATAGGTGGCGCCGGCCGGTGTCATCTTGACGCCGACGTCAGCGCACTTGGCTACGATGGCCTTGGCGCAGCCCTCCATGGAGTCGAAGGAAATGAAATACCCTCCCCTGGGCTTTGTCCAGGTCCCGATGCCCAGGCCGCCAAGCTCCTCCTCGAGGGTAGCCTCCACTGTCTCGAACTTGGGGCGGAGGATGGCCGCATGGCGCTTCATGTGCTCGGTCATGTTGGCCATATTTCCGAAGAAACGGACATGGCGGAGCTGGTTGAGCTTGTCATGGCCGATCGTCTGGATGGCCATATGTTTCTTGAAATCCTTAAGGTTGGTCTGGGAAGCCGCGACAGCAGCCAGGCCGGACCCCGGGAAGGTGACCTTGGAGGTGGAAATGAACTTGTAGATCATATCCGGATGGCCGTACTCACGGCAGAGGGCCAGCTCCTCGGGCAGGTAGTCCTGCAGTTCCGGTTCCTCGTAGAGGTGGTGGATCGAGTAGGCATTGTCCCAGTAAATTCTGAAGTCCGGGGCGGCCGGCTCGAGCTTGGCGAAACGGCGGCAAGTCTCCTCAGAGTAAGTGATGCCCTGGGGATTGGAGTACTTGGGAACACACCAGATGCCCTTGACGGCGGGATCCTTGACGTATTCCTCGACCATATCCATGTCCGGGCCGTCCTCATACATGGGGATCGTGATCATCTCGAAGCCGAAATACTCTGTGATCTTGAAATGGCGGTCATAGCCCGGAGCCGGGCACAGCCACTTGATCTTGTCCAGCTTGCACCAGGGTGTGTTGCCGCACACGCCGTGGGTGTAGGACCTGGCAATGCTGTCGAACATGACGTTCAGGGAAGAATTGCCGTAGATGATCATATCGTTGGGGTTGACCTCGGACATCTGGCCCATGAGGCGCTTGGCCTCGGGAATGCCGGTCAGGATACCATAGTTACGGCAGTCATTGCCGGTCTCATCCATAAAATAGGTATCAGAGTTGAGAACGTCCATGAGCTCGTTGGAGAGCTCCAGCTGCGCGACGGAGGGCTTGCCTCTGGACATATCCAGATGAAGCCTGCGGCTCTTGAAGTCGTTGAAAGCAGCTTCCAGCGCTTCCTTTTCGCGCAGGAGCTCCTCCCTGGTCATACTGCGGTATTCTTTCATAAATAAAATCCTCCTCCACCCTGATTGTGCGCCGGGTGATGCGCGAGCATATCAGCTCTTTTCCCCGCTTTCTTTTCGTTGTCTCATTTTACGTCAAGGAGGTTCGTCTGTCAATAAACTGCGCTCAGGAAGAAAAACGGGGAAACACTGACGGCTGGAATCGGGGGCGGCTTGAACGGGGGCGGCTTGAATCAGGGACAGCTGGAATCAGGGACGGTTCCTTTTCCAGTTTTACTGGAAAAGGAACCGTCCCTGATTCCAGCTGTCCCTGATTCCCACTTTCCCGGCGTCCGATCACTTCCACCGGAAGGTCGTCACAGAAGCCTTCCCAGGCGTATCGGTCCGCCCGATCATGACATAGTAAGTACCCTTCTTCACCTTGGCAGCCGTCCTGAAGCGCGTGGATCCCGTCTGGTTGACAAGCGGCACCTTCTTGTAGGAAGCGTCGTAAAGGGCGATATTGTACTGGTTGTTGGAATACATGGTCAGCTTGTGTTTATTTGTCACATTGATTTTGAACCAGCGGTGGTAGATGCCCGTCGGCGTCTGGACCACCACAGTCGTAGTCTCCGCCCTCAGTTCCGCGGCCCTGGCCGGCGTGTAATTCCTCTGGTTGGCAGCCTTCCCGATTGTGAGTTTGAAGCGGATCGGGTTGTAGGAGCTGGCATAGTAGGTGCCCTTCGGCAGGTAAATGTACTTGTAGCCCTTGGTCGCCCCGTTCCTAAGGCACACATACTCGACCGATTTCTCACTCCGGGTGGGATTCTTCGTGATGTAGAGGCCTGTCTCCGTGGAATTCTTGCTCTGCGCAAGATTTACGCGGACATAGCGCCCCGAGCCCACCTTGAAGCGGTAGTAATAGTAGACTGTACCGGTCGCCGTAGAATAAGTATGCCCAGTGGCGGTATACCACTTGCCTGCACTGACAGAAGCCACTTTGGCAGTCAGGGCGCTTACCGGGTGCGCCACGGAGAGGATCATGATAATGCCAAGGAACAGACAGACGGATCGTTTTAGCAGCTGTTTCATTGTGGAACACTCCTCCTTACACGGCCCCATCCATTGCCCGGAGCCATCTATTCTGCTTCTACTATACCATACTTGCCCTTGCCTGAACAGCGTTCCATTTTCCTGTTGCCGAAAAAAGCCAAAGACGGTATACTCGTAAAAAGGCTCTTCTATGACAAATAAAAACAGGAGGCGGATAGAGACAGGCATGTGGATCGCGGATAAATGGAAGGATTACGAGGTCATCGATACCTCTTCGGGTGAAAAGCTGGAGCGCTGGGGCAACTGGCGCCTCATTCGGCCGGACCCGCAGGTCATCTGGCAGACGCCCCGGGAGGATGCGGCCTGGAAACGGGTGAACGGGCATTACCACAGGAGCGCCAAAGGTGGCGGCAGTTGGGAATTTTTCGATCTTCCGGAGAGCTGGACCATCAGCTACGGCCCTCTCCGCTTTAATTTGAAGCCCTTCAGCTTCAAGCATACCGGACTTTTCCCGGAGCAGGCAGCCAACTGGGACTGGTTCTCTTCCTTAATAAAAGAGGCCGGCCGCCCCATCAAGGTCCTGAATCTCTTTGCCTACACAGGCGGCGCCACCGTCGCAGCCCTCGAGGCAGGAGCCTCCGTAACCCACGTGGACGCCTCCAAAGGCATGGTCACCTGGGCCAGGGAGAACGCAGCCTCCTCCGGCCTGGCCGACCGCGAGGTCCGCTGGTTGGTGGACGACTGCACCAAGTTCGTCCAGCGGGAGATCCGCCGAGGCAACCACTACGATGCCATCATCATGGACCCGCCCTCCTACGGACGCGGGCCCAAGGGAGAAATCTGGAAGTTGGAGGAGACCATCTACCCCTTCCTCCTTCTGACTGCCCAGCTTCTCAGCGACGATCCCCTCTTCTTTCTTCTGAACTCCTACACGACAGGCCTGCAGCCGGGCGTGCTCTCCTATATGCTGTCCACGGCCCTGAAGGGCACCGGTCATTTCTCCGTCGAAGCCGGCGAGATCGGTCTCCCTGTCACAAAGTCAGGTCTCGTCCTCCCCTGCGGATGCGCAGGCCGGGTAACCTGGCACAAATAGAAAAAAATCAGGGGGGTGGAATCAGGGACGGTTCCTTTTCCAGTAAAACTGGAAAAGGAACCGTCCCTGATTCCAACCTCCCTTCCATTTTATCGATATTCCCGATCTCACTCAAACACATGAGCCAGAAGAGTAAAGAGCTTATCAGGATCGATTGGTTTGAGAAGCAGGTCCGTCATACCGGCGTCATAGCACTTCTCCTTGGTCTCTTCCGTCACATCCGCCGTCAGGGCGATGATTGGGATGGTGCCCGCGTCGGATACATCGGAGTTCCGGATGGCCTCCGCTGCGGCGATGCCGTCCATGACAGGCATCATGACGTCCATGAGCACCGCCTGGTAGTAATTGGGGCCCTTGGCCAGGAAATGTTCGACTGCCTCCTCGCCGTCCACGGCCAGCTCTGAGTGGATGCCCTTGGACTCCAGGAGACGCGTGATGACCTCCGCGTTCAGCGTATTGTCCTCGACCACCAGCACATTCCGGCCGTAGAGGACATGGTCCTCGAAGCTGAGGGACTGCTGGCGGTGGAGGTGGATCTGTTCCTGCGAAGCCACGTCGTAGGTGAGCTCGATGGTGAACTCGCTGCCCTCCCCGGGCTTGCTCTTGCAAGTGATGGTGCCGCCCAGAAGATTCAGAAGATTCTCGCAGATATAGAGGCCCAGTCCCGTTCCGCCCTGCTGGCCGGCTTCATTGGCCTCCTGGGAGAAGGGCTTGAACATGCTCTTCTGGAAGGTCTCGGAGATACCTCTGCCCGTATCCCGGATGACATAGCGGTGGAAGACCTGGTCATTGGTCTCCTTGATATAGGTGTCAAAGAAGATACTGCCTCCCGACGGCGTGAACTTGACCGCATTGGACAGGACATTCAGCAGGATCCGCGCCACATGCTCCGAGTCCATGAGAACATAGCGGTTGGTGCCGCCGTGGATCCGGAATTCGAAATGCTGCCCTGCCTCCCTGGTCCGCTCGGTGATGATGGCGGCCACTTCCTCGATGACGCTGTTCTCCAGCGCCGGCTCCGCTACCGTCACCACCTTGCCGGCATTGATCCGGCTGGT
Organism: uncultured Clostridia bacterium; assembly: GCA_946620335.1. Lineage (GTDB taxonomy): Bacteria > Bacillota > Clostridia > Lachnospirales > Lachnospiraceae > Chordicoccus. The sequence goes on along the minus strand of CAMONF010000276.1, from coordinate 3,019 downwards.
CTCCAGGATTTCCTCGATGAGGGTCATGAGATAGCGGCTGGACAGCCGGATCTTCAGCAGATTGTCGCGGACAGTCTCCGGAATCCCCTCCTGCTGAAGCGAAATATCCGTAAGACCGGCGATTGCCGTCATAGGTGTCCGCATGTCGTGGGACATGTGGGACAGGAAGGCCTCCTTGGCCTGCCCGTTCAGCACTGCCTGGCGCAGGGCCTCGGCTATGGCCTCGATCTGCTGCTTGTCATCCACCTGCCGTGAGGTATCCACGAAGGTCAGGACCAGGCCCTGGACCGGAGATTTGACGATCTCCCCTTCCACGGCCGGATTGGTCTCCTGGACCCGGTAGGGAGCGATGCGGATCATGTAGATTTTACCCATAACGGAAGCGCAATGGTGTTCCTCCGGCTGGGTGGTGTTGAGGACCCGCCTGCAGAGCTCAATCAGGTCGATCGTGGCGAAATTGTAGGAAATGTACCGCAGCGACCGGCCCACATCCTGGTCCGCCACGTTGAATTCGGTGGCGATGTAATCGGTGAACTTGCGGATGTTGAGGTTCCTGTCCACCATCATGATGCCGACCAGGGTCGTGGCCAGGAAATTGGCCATGTCGTTATTTACGCCGGCCAGCTCGTTGACCTTGCTCTGGTACTCGGCATTGACGGTGTAAAGTTCCTCGTTGACGGACTGGAGTTCCTCGTTGGAGCTCTGGAGTTCCTCGTTGGCTGTCAGAAGTTCCTCGTTGGCGGCCTGGAGTTCTGCATTGACCGACTCAAGCTCTGTGATCGTGGTCCGCAGGGAATCCTTGGCCGCCTTGAGCTCCCGCTCGAGACTCGAAATCCGCTGGGCCGCTGCCGTGTCGATCCTGTAGTGGATAATATCCTTCTGAAGCGGCACCTTGCCTCGAATGAAAGCCAGCGCCGTGAATCCGGTCTCCTCCCCGGTCCGGTCCATAATGGGCTGGGCGACCAGGGTGATATATTCGGCCTCATCGTCGATCTGGACCGGGATTTCGTCGTAGGTGACCTTCTCATTCCTGGACCGGCTCTCCCTGAGGGCCGTGGAGACGGCGATCTTGAGGTCCGTCCGGACCAGAGAGAAAATGTCCAGGGTCACGTTGCCGACGGGAATGTTGATGAAGGGCGAGCAGTCACCATAGCTGTGGGTCAGCTCGTTCTTTTCGTTGATGAGCAGTGACGCCGGCATCAGTGCTTCCAGAATACTGGTGTCCAGCTCACCCGCTTTATACTGGATCTCAGAGCTGTCCGGCTGGCTTCCGATGCCCAGAGGATCCACCAGACCGTCCTCAGGCCGCATGCTGTAGGCGATCCGTTCATGGACCGGCGTCTTGCCCGATGCATGGTGGCAGAATATTTTCTCGTTGGAGCAGACGACCCGGAAAACATCGTCATAGTCGATGACCGACTCGCTCCGCCCCAGGAAGAGGTATCCGCCGTCGTTGAGCGCCATGTGGAAGATGGCGAAAAGGTTCCGCTGAAGCACCGACTGGAAATAAATCAGCAGGTTCCGGCAACTGATCAGGTCCAGCTTGCCGAAGGGCGGATCCTGAAAGACATTGTGCTGGGCGAAAATGATCATCTTGCGGATCTCGTGACGGATCACGTACTTGTTGCCCTTGCGGGTAAAGAACCGGCTGAGCCGCGTCACGCTCACGTCCTCTATGATATTGTCGCCGTAAATGCCCTTGTTGGCCTGGGCGATGGCGTCCGAATCCAGGTCTGTGGCAAAGATCTTTATTTCCCGTCGCACCCCCAGCTCCTCCATGCTCTCGGCAAAGAGGATGGCGATGGAGTAGGCCTCCTCACCTGTGGAGCAGCCGGCCACCCAGACACGGATCTGGTCTGAGGGTTTGCTTTTCTCCACCAAAGGCTTGATGACCTGGTCCTTTAAGGTCTCAAAGTAGTCCGCATCCCGGAAAAATGAAGTCACGCCGATCAGCACTTCCTTGGCCAGGATCCTCGCCTCATCAGGATTTCCCGCCAGATAGTTGACGTACTCCCTGAGATTCCGGTTGTGGGTCAGGACAAGTCTGCGCTCAATCCTTCTCAGGATCGTCGTCTGCTTGTAATAGGTATAGTTGATATTGGTCACGTCCCGCAGGACCGTAAAGACCTGAGACATGAGGTCATCGTCCGTCAGCAGCTGCCGGCTGCTGGTGACCACCATGGACTGGGCGATGTGGGCCAGCTCCCGGGCGATGGAGTCCGGGCTCTGGATGAGGTCCGCAAAGCCTGTGGAGATGGCGTTCCTCGGCATGCCGTCGAACTTGGCGCTGTCCGGGGACTGGACGATAATAAGACCGTTCCGCTCCTTGATGGAACGGATCCCGTTGGTGCCGTCCGAGCCAGTTCCGGAAAGAATCACCGCCACGGCGCGGTTCTCATAGGCCGCAGCCAGGGACCTTAAGAAAATGTCAATCGGATGGTTGATCTTGGTGTGATTATATTCCTTGAGGCGCAGAACGTCCGATTCGATCTCCAGGTTATACTTGGGCGGGATCATATAGATGGAGTTGCGCTCCACGCGCATCCCGTCCCGCACCTCCTTGACCGGCATCACGGTGTATTTACCCAGGATATCTGACAGGAGGCTCTTATGATCGGGAGCCAGATGCTGAATGATGACAAAGGCCATACCCGTATTGCTGGGAAGGAAGGTCAAGAATTGCTGCAGGGCCTCAAGCCCTCCCGCCGAAGCGCCGATACCGACGACGCAGTTCGGCCGAATATCATGTGGTAAATTGGCTGGCTTATAATCCATGATCCACCTCTTCCCTTCAGGTGGGCAGCGCAAACTGCCCCTATATTAACAATAGCACTATTGTAGTTCTTGTGCAGACATTTGTCAATTTATCTAAAAATGTTCCAGTCAATTTCACCCATATAGACAGTTTGCCTGTCAAATTGAGTGGTGGTGAAAAATGGGAATCAGGGACGGAGTGAGACAGAGGGACGGTCCTTTTTTCGCAAATCGAAACGATTTGCGTAAAAAGGACCGTCCCTCT
>CAMONF010000275.1 GCA_946620335.1 uncultured Clostridia bacterium | reverse complement strand
GGAATGAGGGACGGTTCCTTTTCCCACTTTTCATAAAATGAAAAGTGGGAAAAGGAACCGTCCCTCATTCCCATTTTCTGTTCTCACTTCCCGCCGGAATAATCCACAGCGTTCATGACAAAGTTCATCAGATGCGCCACAGCCGTCTTCATCTGGTCCAGGCTCACCCGGCCTTCCTCGTACCCCTTCAGGACCTGGGCGATGACAGGCGGTCCGCCCGGCATGACCACGTCGTTGCCGGCGGCCACGGCGTCGGCTCCGTCTACTACGAAGTCCATGTCGCCCCAGTCGGTGACGACCACGCCATCGTAGCCCCACTCGCCGCGGAGGATGCCTGTGCAGAGGGCTTCATTTCCGGCTGCGAAGGTGCCGTTGATCTTGTTGAAGGAACTCATGAGGGTGGTGACGGCGGGGTTGGCCAGCACCATCTCGAAGGGCTTCAGGTAAATCTCTCTGGCGGCCCGGGCCGAGACGATGGAGTCGGCCGCGTCGATGTTCTTCCGCTCCTTGCCGCGGCGGTAGGTCTCCTGCTCGTTCATGGCGAAATGCTTGGGGCAGACCGTCACGCGGTTGTCCCGGGTGGCGCCGGCGGCGATGCAGCTGCCCATGACGCCGCAGAGATACGGATCCTCCGAGAAATACTCAAAGACACGGCCGCCGATGGGATTTCTGGCGATGTTCATGCCCGGCGCGAGCCAAGTGGCGACCAGAAGCTCCTCAGCCTCGGCGCCGCAGGCTGAACCGAAGGCATCCGCCAGGGCCTTGTTAAAGGTGGCGGCGACCATCATGCCCGTGGGCCAGGCAGTCTTGCCGACGGAGGCAGGACCGTCCTTATAGTAAGCTGAGTAAATGCCATACTTGTCCAGGGCCGGATTGATGTAGCCCGGGAAAGCGTTCGGATGGCTGTTGCGGGCGATGTCCGTCCCATCCTCGTACTGGATGGTGGACGGCGCTGCGGATCCCAGACCACCGAAGGGCAGGCCAGGCCCGTAGCCACAGGTCAGGACAGCCAGCTCCTCAAGGCTCATCTGGTTGATGAAAGCCTCCATGCTGACCCGGCCCTCGCGGACGTCCGCCAGCGTGGATTTTTCCGCCGGCACGGAGAAGTCATATACTTTGGCCGGAGTGACCGGACGCGCGGCGTCCTCGGCGGTGATGAGAAGGGCGCCCTCGAAATCGGGGTAATCCCCTTCGATTTCCGCTGTCAGGAACTCTACCTTGCCGCGGTTGGCTTCGCTCACGCCGATGTCCGCCTTGACCTCCCTGACGGTCAGGTCCTCCGCGGCCCGAACGGCGGCGACAGGCTCCGCGTCCGCCGATGACCGGCCGACAGCCAGAATGTAAGTACCCTCTTCAATCACATAGGCCATGCTCTCCTCGTCAAATGAAGCCAGATCGCTGACCGGGAAGGACAGCATAACGGTCTCCTCCCCGCCCGGCGCAAGCAGCCCGGTCTTGCCGAAGGCCTTCAGCTCCTTGGCCGGCTTGTCCAGCTTGCCGGCAGGCGCGCTCACGTAAAGCTGGACCGTCTCCTTGCCGGAGAAGCCAGGGGATTCATTTACCACAGTGACCGGCAGGAACAGCTGGCCATTCTCCTTGGTCACTTCGCCCGGCGTCAGGCTGAATTTCGCGTAGGAAAGGCCGTAGCCGAAGGGATAGAGCGGCTCCACGCCAAAGGTGTCGAAGTAACGGTAGCCGACGTAAATGCCTTCCCTGTAGTAAGTGACCGGGCTCACGTCCTTGCCGACGCTCCCGTTGTCCTCCGCGGACAGCCCGTAGGTGGCGTAGGTCTTGATGTTGTCCGGGTCGTCCTTGTTCCAGCTGAAGGTCTCCGCGGTCGGATAATCCTCGTAGCGGCGGGCCAGGGTGTAGGGCAGACTGCCCGAAGGCGACACCTTGCCTGTCAGGATCTCGGCCAGCGCGCCCGCGCCCTGCTCACCCGGCGTGCCCATGAAAAGGACAGCCTTGTAGGCCGGATCCGACTCCGTCCAGGCCGCATCCACCGGCCCATTTACATTGAAAATGACAACAACCTTCCCGAAATACTTCGCCGCCTTCTCCGCCAGAGTCTTCTCGGAGGGCAGAAGGTAGTAGTCATCCTCCACACGTCTGTCACACTCCTCGCCGCCCGAGCAGCGATTCACGACCAAAATGGCCGTATCCGTCTTCTCCGCCGCGGCGGCCAGAAGGTCATCGCCGGGTATGGGTTCCGGGGTGGGGGCGCTGTACTGCCCGAAAAGCTCATAAATCATGCCGCTGGCCACGAGTCCGGCGAGGTCTCCCCAATCGCCGCCGCTCTTTGCGGCTGCGGCAGCCAGCTCCGCCCGGCGGCCCTCCTCGTAGAAGGCAGCCAGGCCTTCTTCCAGGACCAGGCCCTCCTTCGCGAGTTCTGTCGCGATCTGAAGCGGATCATCGCACCGGGAAGCGCCGGAGCCACCGCCTCCGATCACGGTGTCCAGCTGGCCCCTGCCCAGAAGGGCAACCGTGGTGCCGGGGGCCAGGGGGAGGGTATGGTCTTCATTTTTCAGGAGCACGATGGCCTCGCGGGCGATCTGCCTGGCCAGGGCCAGCCTGGGTTCCTTTGTTGCAGTCATGTTGTATCCTCCTTTGTAGCAGTAAAAGGTGATTCGTATCTTTCCCATCCTCAGACACTCGCCGTCGGGGGATAAAACGCTCCATGTGTATGAAGCTGTCTTTTACGTACAGTTTCCTCTTCAGTTGTCCGCGCGGTACCTGTCTGCAATCATCGTGGCACCGCCGGGCTTGTTACAGAGCTTCATTCGCCGTCCGTGCGGTACCTGTCTGCAATCATCGTGACACCGCCGGGCTTATCACAGGGCTTTCATTTGCCGTCCGCGCGACATCATAGCGACACCGCCGGACCTGTTACAGGGATTCATTCACCGTCCGCGCCGGCACCAGTCTCCGCTCCTTCAGGAGCAATATCCGGAACTGCCGTGTCCGCCTCGACTTCCGGGCCGGGGACTTCTTCCGTCCCGTAGGTCCCGTCGACCAGCTCATCGTTCTCCGCATCCTCCTCTTCCTCATACTCCTTGAAGACCACGCTGTACATCCTGGCGCAGAGGTAGGCCGGCAGGGTCACACCCAGCATGAGTCCGAGGAATATGAACCGCCTCGCCGCCACAACCAGAGCCGTGACAGCCAGCGTGACCAGCACCATGGCGATGGTGTAGTGGAGCTTTATGAAGGCGAGCATGTAGGCATTTTTCAAAGTGCCGCCGAAGGTGTTCTCGAACTTGGCCTGGAGCGGGAAGGCCCACATAAAAATCATGTAGATGACGAGGCCCAGGATCCCCTCGCCGATGAGGACCAGCGCTGATCCGCCGCCCTTCAGAATCAAATAAAAACCGGACCCGATACCGGCGAAAAGGGCCAGAAAGAAGAGCCACAGAACGGTGGCCTTCAGGAAATTGGCCTTGAACTGGGCAAAAAAGGTCTTGATGATGTAGCTCTCCTCGCCCCGCACGAGCTGGAGCAGCACATAGTGCATGGCCGCCAGGGAGGCGCCGGCCGTGATCACCGGCAGGCAACAGAGCATGGTCAGGAAATTGAGGATGATGAGGTCCGCCGTTTTGGTCAGAAAACGCATAACGGGGCTGTCGAAGCTGAAAAAGCGATCCATAGAAACTCCTTTCAGGCCCTCAGGATCAGGCCCTAAAGATTATTGTACCATCACAGCGTCTTTCCCGCTATAGGGAGTGCGACAAGGGCCGGGAAAAAGTGGGAATCAGGGACGGTTCCTTTTCCCACTTTTCGAGAAAACGGAAGCTGGGGAAACTG
>CAMONF010000274.1 GCA_946620335.1 uncultured Clostridia bacterium | reverse complement strand
TGATGCCGCGGGATGCCAGCTCGTTCATGACGTCATGTCCCAGCTGTCCGGCCACGCCGGTAACAAACACTCTCATATGCACTCCTCCTTACAGGATAGGGATCAGTATTTGACCTTGCCGTCCGCCACGGCCATCAGATGGGCGCCGTAGGGGCTCTTGCCGTACTTGGCGGCGGACTCCCTGAGCTTGTCCTCGTCGATCCAGCGGTTGATAAAAGCGATCTCCTCGGGTGCGGAGACGGTAATGCCCTGCCTGAGCTCGATGGTCCGCACAAAGTTGGCGGCGGAGACTAGCGAATCCATGGTGCCCGTATCCAGCCAGGCGAAGCCCCGGCCGAGGAGCTCCACGTCCAGCTGATCCTGCTGCAGATAAAGCTCGTTCAATGTCGTTATTTCCAGCTCGCCTCTGGCGGAGGGGCGGACCTTATGGGCCATGGCGCTGACGCCGGCCGGATAGAAATAAAGACCGGTCACCGCATAGCTGCTCTTGGGCTTCTCAGGCTTCTCCTCGATGCTGACCACCTTGCCGTTCTCGTCGAACTCCACGATGCCGAACCGCTCGGGATCCGTGACGTAATAACCGAACACGGTGGCGCGGCCTTCCTTCTCGGCGTTCCTCTTTGCCTTCCTGAGGAGTGTGCCGAAGCCGTTGCCATAGAAAATATTGTCACCGAGGACCATGGCGCAGGCGTCATCCCCGATGAACTCCTCACCCAGCAGGAAGGCTTGGGCAAGGCCGTCCGGACTCGGCTGGACCTTGTAGGAGAGGCGAATGCCGAACTGGCTGCCGTCGCCCAGCAGGTGCTCGAAGCGTGGCGTATCCTCCGGCGTTGAGATGATCAGGATATCCCGGATCCCAGCCAACATGAGGGTGGATAAGGGATAGTAGATCATAGGCTTGTCATAGACCGGCAGGAGCTGCTTGGAAGTGACCATGGTGAGGGGATAGAGCCTCGTGCCGGCACCTCCGGCGAGAACAATACCTTTCATAATATGAATCTCCTTTTGAAGAAATGGGTACCGGTCAGGTGATCTGCCGGCGGTTTCTGATGGACTCAGCTGTATCCGCCACCGTTGGCAGCCCGGCGTCCGAAGCAGGGAAGCTTCATTCCTGCCCGGTCGCCTGCACCTCGGGCAGGGTGCGGCGGTCGCGGCGTTCCGGAAGATCCCGGTCCGACAAGACCTGGCTGCCGGCCAAGTCCGAGGCCTTCCGGGTAGGCCGGAAGGTGGGGACCATCTCGGCGACCATGTCGACGATGCGGTCTGAATTGTTGTAGGCGGCCTTGGCCAGCGCCTCCAGCTGCCCCAGGAAGACCGACTCGTCCACCGGGATGGGCTTTGCGATATGGATCAGGTCGTTGGGCGTCTTCTCAAGCCCCTCCTCCTCCATGAGCTTCTCCTCATAGAGCTTCTCGCCGGGACGCAGGCCGGTGTATTCGATCTTGATGTCCACGTCGGGCTTGTAGCCGGAGAGCTTGATCAGGTTCCTGGCCAGATCCGCAATCTTGACGGGCTCGCCCATGTCCAGGATATAGATCCGGCTCTGCCGTGTATCGTCGCCGTAGGCGCCGGCCTGGAGGACCAGACTGACGGCCTCGGGAATGGTCATAAAGTAGCGGATGATGTCCGGATGGGTGACCGTGACAGGTCCGCCCTTGGCGATCTGCTTCTTGAAAAGGGGAATGACGGAGCCGTTGGAGCCCAGAACATTGCCGAAGCGGACAGCCACGAAGGTCGTATGGCTCTCATGGGCCCGCAGTCTCCCATCACCGTTCACATCGGGCATGCCGTCGCTGTGGGCATGGACGAAGGGCAGAATATATTCTCTGCCGTCCCGCCCGATCCTGTCCATGGTCTGAACGATCATCTCGCAGAGCCGCTTGCTGGCGCCCATGATGTTGGTGGGATTGACGGCCTTGTCCGTGGAAATGAGGACAAAGGTCTCCACCCCGTACTTCATGGCCGCGTAGGCGGTCTTGTAAGTGCCGATGGAGTTGTTCTTGATGGCCTCGCAGGGGCTGGTCTCCATGAGCGGCACATGCTTGTGGGCGGCCGCGTGGTAGACGATGCTGGGTCTGTATTTTTTGAAGACCATGTCCAGACGGCGGCTGTCGCGGACCGACCCGATCAGCGTGACCAGGTCGAGGTCAGGCATCTCCATCTTGAGTTCCTGCTCGATGGCGTAGGCATTGTTCTCGTAGACGTCAAAGATGATGAGCCGGGCCGGATGGCGCTTGGCGATCTGCCGGCAGAGCTCGGAGCCGATGGACCCTCCGCCGCCGGTGACCAGGACCACTCTTCCCTCCAGGTGGCGGGTGATTCCGGACATATCCGTGACGATCTGATCGCGCCCCAGAAGGTCCTCGATGTTGACGTCCCTGAGACGGCTCACCTTGACTTCGTCGTTCACGATCTGGTAGAGGCCGGGGACCATCTTAAGCTCGCACCCCGTCTCCTTGCAGATGTTGACGATGTCTCGTCTGGCCTGGGCCGTAGCAGTGGGGATGGCCACATAGATCTTGTCGCAGTGGTATTTCTCCACACTGGCCAGAATATCGTCCCGTCCGCCTACTACCGGAACGCCTTCAATGAACCGGTCCCATTTGTTGGGGTTGTCGTCGATGATGCAGACTGCGCGTCCGCGGGTCTCGTCGGACTTGGCAATATCCTTGATGAGGAGAGTGCCCGCCGCGCCGGCGCCGATGACCATGATCCTGGGCCCGCCCGTCTCCACGACAGTCTTGGTCCGGCTCTTGACAAGGGCCAGGAGAAGCCTGTAGGAGAAGCGGATCCCGCCTGTCAGGATGAACTGCATGAGAGCGCCGATGATATAGTAAGAGATCGGCATCCGCAGCACCGAGATCGTGATGACGATGGTGTGGAAGACGCAGGTAATCACGTTGGCGATCACGATCCGTGTCAGCTCCGGCACACTGACGAAACGCCAGATGAACTTGTAGAGCCTTAAGATGTTGAAAACGACCAGCGTAAAAATAAGATACCCCGGTATGAACTTGACGTAGGCGCTCAGATAATTCCCCGGGATCGAGGAATACATAAAATCGAATCGCAGCAAAAGCGCAAGGAAATAAGAACCCGCCACCGCTATAACGTCGTAGCAGGCAAGGTACAGCGCAATGAGCTGCCAGTGAGCCAGCTTTCTGTTTTTCTTTTGACTATTCATTTTTCCCCTCAAAAAATGTTGTCATGGAGGGTCCCCCGCGGGACCTTCCTCTTTTTTGGCGGCAAATAAATCCAGCACGTTGCCGCCCCTCAGCCATAGAATCGTATCACAATTTTAATTGGTTATCAAGTATCGGTCCTTATTTCACCTTTACCGAGGCGGCGCCGGACCAGGCGCTGTAATAATTCTTTCCGTTCACGGTCCGGTAGGCCCGGACTTTGACGTAATAAACCTTTCCCGAGGCCAGGCTCGACAAGGTCTTTGAAAGGGAGGACCGTCCTTTGACCCGGACCGTCACCGGGTTCGAGAAATCCGCCTTCCGCGAATACCGGACCTGGTACCCTGTGGCCTTCGCGTTCTTCTGCCATCTCACTACCGCCTCGCCCGACTCCGCGGATGTGACCCGGGAAACGTTGACCGGCGCTACCCTGGTCCACCGGACGCTGGACAGGAAGGGTGCGATATAGGTTCCGTGATAAGGCTTGACGCAGTACCGGTAATTGGTGCCGTTCACTGCTGTCTTATCTATGTAATACAATCTGGAGGCACCTGCCCTGCCGATCCTGGTGTAGGCGGATTCGGTAGTCTTCCGCCTGTAGATATAATATCCCGCAGCGCCCTTCACAGCTGTCCAGTCGATCCGCAGGCCTGAAGCGGCGTTGCGGGCCGTAGCCTCTGTACCTGCGATCCTGTAAAACTCGGCCGTGTTGTATCTCCCGGAAATGCTCCCGCAGTAAGCTCTGACCGCATAGGTATAGAGGCTGCCGCTCTCGGCTGTCTTGTCCGTGTAGGCAAGGGTATCCGGGGAAGTGATCTTCTTGAGACGCCTGAAGGAGCCCTTATCCGAAACGCCGCCGTCACGGCGGTAGACGATATAGCCGTCCGCTCCGACGATTTTTTTCCAGCTGAGGCGGATGCCCGATTTTTCGTTGGACATGGTGAAGGCCGGCGTCAGCGGAAGAATTCTGAAGCTGACGTTGACGGACGCTCCGTCATTGCCGTAGTAGCCTGCTCCCTGCACGGTGACTGTCGCAAGGCCGGGCATACGGTTGTCTTCATAGGTCAGCGTGTAGTCCCGGTCTTTTTCCAGTGTCTTTCCATGGAAAGTCACTGCAGGTTCCGGCTTAAGGGCATTTCCGGTATATTGAACGTCCTTTATAGATGCTATTTCACAATCACCTATGCTGCCCAAAATATGGAAGGTCCTGATGACCTCGCCCATGTAACGGCCTATGCCGGTCACAGTGACCGTCGCCAGGCCCGGATCATCATTATTCTCGAAGGCCAGCGTATAGTCTCTGTCCTTTACCAGCCTCTCGCCGTGGAAGGACACAACGGGTTCAGGCATTATGGCTTCCCCGTTATAGAGCTCATCCGCTACAGAAGACACCTCGCTGTCATCGATCTTCTCGCAAATGTCGAAACTGCAGCTGACTTCACCCCTGCAATAGCCTTTCCCGGTAAGGGTGATGGTCGCCTGGCCCACCTCGGTATTATGAGCATAAGATAAGGTATAATCCCGGTCCTTTTCCAATGTCCTCCCGCCGAAGTTCACGACTGGTTCCGGCGTAAGGGCATTCCCGGTATACTGAATCTGACCAATGGGTTCTATCCGGCAGTCAGCCATTTCACCGTAAATATCGAAATGACCGACGACTTCGCCGCCATAGAAGCCTGTACCGGTCACAATCACCGCAGCCTGGCCGGGCGCGTCATTCTTTTCATAGGAGACCGTATAATCGGCTCCATTGACCAGTGTGAGAGAGCCAAGCGTCAAGGTCAGGTCGTCAATTGTCACGCGCTCGTCCCGCCTGATTTCGTAATCCTTATTGTCGAAGGTAAGGCTGGCGTCCTCGATCGAAATTGGGAAGCCGATGCAGCCGGCCCCGTACCGGTAAGGATCGGTACCGGCCGTCAGACCGGGCCGCACATAGCCGGTCAATGCGGAAATAAAATCATCCGCACCGGAAAGTCCCGCCAGCTTTCCCTGAGACATGAGCAGTGCTGCACAGGTCACCACATAAGGAGCCGCCATCGATGTGCCATGCATGGTCGTGACGCCACCCTCCGTCAGCGGGGATACACCTTCCATGGAAGAGCCCGGCGCCGTGAAAGCGATGGGATATCCCTCCTGCCCATAGTTGGAGAAAGAATCTGCAAAGACGCCGTTCTCGTCGATGGCGGTCACGGCGGCCACGTAGGCGCTCTTGGCCGGATAGCATTCCAGCACTGTGGTCTGGTTGTTGCCGGCGGAGCCGACGAAGTAGGTGCCGTTCGCGGTCAACCCCTTCAGGATGGCGTCCGGGGCAGTGCCCATATAATTGATGCCTGCATCACCAGAGGAACCGATGCTCAGGTTTACCAGAGAGACATGCTGCTCATAAGCTTCCAGAAAATGGAGAGCGGCGATCAGATTGGACATTCTCATGCTGCCGCTGTCGTCGTAGACCCGGACCGGCAGAAGTTTCACGTTTGCCGGCGTAGCCTCATAGATTTCTCCCAGAACGAAGGTCCCGTGCTTCCTCGCATGGGCATCGGAAGTATCTCCGCTTTCCGCCACGGTCAGGGGCGGGAGAATCCGGCTGTCGTCAAAGAAGCCGGGGACATTGTCGAAGCCGGAGTCAAGAACCGCTACCACGACCTCCTCCGCCAGATCTTCATTGTAGGAGGCCAGGAGCTCATCGATACCCAGGTAGGGAACAGCCCAGGAAAGGTAGTCCTCCTGGTTCTCGAACATGCCCTCCTCACCGGTGGCCTTGTTCTGGACATCCAGGGAAGTCTCCTTCTCATCGAACCACTCTTCCGTCTCATAGACCCAATCGTCATTGTCCGCCACCGTGAGGGGGATATCTGCCTCCAGACTGTCCACCTCGGCGGTCAGGAAATCAGCCGCCTGGGCGGCGTCGCCGCTGGTGGCGTACTGGAGGATGTATTCATTTTCATAAGAAAGGACCCGGACTGCGCCGGAGGTGTCGACGCCGGTATCGCTGGTCACCATCAGCCGGGCGGTATCGTAGGGGTCGGAAATGACAACAGCATCCTCTTCGACGGAAAGGACCTCATACTCCGATTCTTTCAGCAGCTCTGCCGCTTCGCCGGCGGGCAGCGATGCAGCCTCCGCGACAGCGTCGGCAGTCCTGTCCAGCTCCTCGCCCGCACCTGTGTATACCCGGCCTTCAGCCGTATCGACCACCAAGGTGCTCTCTGTCTCACCGCCGTACGCGCTGGTGAGACTGGAAACGGCCTTGGCGTATGCGTACGGGTCATAGAAGACCTCGACCTCCGCTGCCGGCAGGTCCAGCACGCTGAGAGCGATATCTTCTTCCGTTGCAGTATCGTCTGCAGGGAGTTCCCCGCCGGCTTCTATCTCAGACAGTTCTTCGTCCGCAATGTCAGCTTCTTCGGAGCTGTCTGTCCCGTAAGCGGCGCTGTCAGTGGACGCTTCTGCCCCCTCCGCGGGTTCAAGTGCTCCGTCCGCAGCGGCATCCGAATCGTCTGTCAGCTCATCTGCCCCAGTCTCCGCCGCCTTGGGGCTGCCGTCGCCGTTTTGCTCTGTATTCTCTTCGGTCGTCTCCGCTCTGTCAGGGCTGGCCGGGTCAGCACCGGCTTTTGCATCATCGCTTCCGTCAAGGATGGCAGGATCCGTACCGGCTTCTGCATCTTCGTTGCCGTCAAGGATGGCAGGATCCGTACCGGCTTCTGTATCTTCGCTTCCGTAAGGGGCAGCCGCGTCAGCACTGGCTTCTGTACCTTCGCTTCCGTCAGAGGCGGCCGCGTCAGTTCCCTGGCCGGCTGCCTCCCCGATGACAAGGCTGTCGGCACTGATTTCATTTCCATCAAGACTGTCGGCTGCCTCCATGCCCATGACCGGCAGCGCCGGGCTGACCAGCCCCAGGAGAAGCCGCACCGCAAGGAGCATGGCCAGGAGGCGAGGCATTTTCCCGTCCGCAGGGTATTTCTTTTT
>CAMONF010000273.1 GCA_946620335.1 uncultured Clostridia bacterium | reverse complement strand
GCTGCATCTTAGCACCTCCAAAATAAATACTTTTATGAGGCGCGGCCGCATTTTTCAGCGCTTTTGTCAAGTCTTTTTTTAATTTTTTGCAAAAAAACAGAGGCTTAAAGCCTCTGTAATTATCGAATCAGGAAATTTTGGAAGAGGGGGGCCTTATCCGAATGACATTGGCACCGTCCCTCATTCCCATTTTTCATGCCCTCACATGCACGATCGTCTGCCCGTACCCGGTCATGGGATTCTCATCCTCATTGCGGGCGATATGGACGAAATTGAAGAAATCGCCCGGTGCGGCGTCCGCCGGTACTGTGAAGGAGTGCTCTGAGCCGGCCTGGTCAAGTTCTTCAAGGCTTCCGGCATATTCACAGGCGTCTCTGTAGAGCCACCAGCGGGAGGTGAAGGGGCGGATGTCCTCCACTGTAGCTTTCAGGAGCACTGTCTCGCCCGGTTTTGCGTAGAAGTCCGGTTGGGCGGCGCGGACAACCGGGTTGTGGTTGCATTTGTCATATTCCTTGACGCACCAATCGGCACGGGCCGCGAAATCCTCGTGGTAGGCTTTGAGGAAGGGATTCCATCTCGGCTTCCGGGAGGTCATTTCGGCGAACATCTGCGAGGAGTCCCTGGGCGTGGGATCGTCCAGGGAGATGCGGCCGAGCAGCGTTCCGTACCGGTAGTCCTCGAGACCTCTGAGGCCAAAGCCCAGCAGGGGGATGTAGGTGCCGGAGTCGCCCTCGCCGAGGATGTCGTATTTGTCGAACTCATAGACCGGGAAGTTGTCGTAGGACCACTCCAGCGTGGTCCGGAGCCCGAACTGGTACTTGTCCACTTCGCCCTTGAACACCGTTCCGTCGCCGTAGAGACAGTATTTTGCCATGAGCGGCCCGTGGCCCACCTTGAAATGGGGATACATGTAGGCGCTCTTCATGAGCGGCAGCGTATCCGCCTGGGTCACGGCGGCGGACATAAAGGAGGCGTAGCCGAATTCGGTCCGGAGGCACTGGATCCCGGGGTAGAGCTCAGGGATGGCGGCGTCCAGGAAGGTGTTGTCCTGGCCTTCGCCGTTCCAGACGCCCAGGATCCGGACCTTGTCCACGACCTTCTGCTGTACTTCGGGCCATTCTTTGGTGCAGCCGTGCTTTTCAAAGATGGACATGAGAGCTCGCACGATGGTATTCACGCCACCCCAGGACTGGAGGTAGAGGGGATCGGTCCGGTCGTCCATGATGCAGTCCTCGATCAGGCGGGAGCCTTCCGTCTCGCGGCGGACGTCGCCTTCGAATTCGATGTTGCCGTATTTTACTTTGGCCAGCATTTCCTCCGGCGTCGGGAAGCCCTTGGCGTTCTGGGAGAGGAAGGAATACGCTGTTCTGTATTCATTTTCAAAGAGGCTTTCGATCCAGCCTACCTCGAATGGACGGTATTTCATGAGAGAGGCAGCCTCCGGGTCGGGGCGGCGGGTGCCGATATGGCCGTCGATTTCCAGATACCCCTGGCAGGCGTAGTGGGGCGTGACCTCACCCAGGGTCAGAACGCCGTTCCCGTTGAAGTGATACTGGGAGGAGGTGTAGACGATGCCCGCCACGTCCAGTTCGTTCAGGTACAGGCAGAGGTGAATCAGGGAGTTCATGTCGTCGCATTCCATGTCGGTGGTGATGATGGTTCTGGGTCTCATTTCGACTCCTTTTATTGATGTCAGGATTGTCCTGTGGCGAGAGAACTACACCGGGTCGCACTCCGGGTAAAAAACTCCTTTTCATCAGTATACTACTGCGGGAGCATTCACGCCATACGCACTCTGCCGGGAAAGTGATATCCCCCCACCCGGCTTGTGACGATTTGGAGTCTGTGCTTTAATAGGGTAGAGAAATGAAATCATTTACTCCACTGTCAGCCTATACATTTTATATGAAACCCGCCCGCTTTAACGTGGCAGTCCCGAACAAAGGAGAGAACCATGCATATTCCCGAGAATTATCTTTCACCGGTCACCTGTGGCGTAATGACAGCAGCCATGATCCCCGTCTGGACCCATGCGGTCAGGAAGATCCGGGTCGAGCTGCCCAAGGACAAGCTGCCCCTCATCGGCGTCGGCGCGGCTTTCTCCTTCCTGGCCATGATGTTCAACGTGCCCCTGGTCGGCGGAACGACGGGTCATGCCGTCGGAGGGACCTTGATCGCCCTGCTTTTCGGTCCGGACGCGGCATGCATAGCGGTGTCAGTCGCCTTGCTCCTGCAGGCTGTGATTTTCGGTGACGGCGGCGTTCTGGCCTTCGGCGCCAACTGCTTCAATATGGCTTTCGTGCTTCCCTATTTCGGCTATTTCATCTATACGCTCATCACAAAGCGTCTGGGTACGAACGGGAAAGAAGGCATCCGCTTCGCGGCGGCAGCCATCGGCTCCTATCTGGGCCTCGCTCTGGCGGCCCTCTGTGCGGCCATTGAATTCGGTATTCAGCCTCTGCTCTTTAAGGACAGCCTGGGCAACGCCCTTTACTGCCCCTACGATCTCAGCGTCTCGATTCCGGCCATGATGATTCCCCACCTGGTGGTGGCCTGCCTCGTGGAGGCGGTGTTCACGGTCGCGGTCTTTGCCTTTGTGACACGGACCTCGCCGGATCTCATATTCGAGAACATGAAGGCCGGGGTGAGTGCTGAGAAGAAGTCCCACATTCCTGTTTTCGCCCTGGTGGCGGCTCTGATCGCCGCGACGCCGCTTGGTCTCCTGGCCACCGGCACCGCCTGGGGCGAGTGGGGCGCCGATGAGATCGCGGACATCGTGACCAACGGTCAGGCCCTTGGCTATACGCCGGAAGGTCTGGCGAACGGCTGGGCGCTCGATCCCATCATGCCGGATTACGCCCTGGAGGGCATGAATGAGGTGGCTGCCTATATTCTGTCCGCGGTGATCGGGGCAGCGCTGCTTGTCATCATTTTCAAACTCCTGTCCATGGTGTTGGGAGGAAAAAAGGTAAGCTATGATTCCTGAATGGATGCAACGTGAAGACAGCTATGTGCCGCCCCGAGGAGGCGGCACATTTGCCGTCCGGACCATCAAGGCCATCGGCGGAGCGGTTGGGCGGCTTCAGTTCCAGCAGGGGCATGAAAAGAAGTATGCCCTGCCGGCCCTCGTGAAGCTCTTTCTGCTCCTCGCGGCCATCCTGGTCCTGTCCCTGAGCCACGGGCGGCTCGTCATGCTGGCCTACACCGCGCTTTTACTTGTCTATCTGGCCACCTGGCCGCCGAAGGACATCGGCTCTGTCCTGGCTGCGGCGCTGGCGGCTGCGGCGCTGACCCTCGTCCTGGTCCTGCCGGCCATGTTCCTGCGGCCGGAAGGCGTCTACGGGAGCCTCAGGTTGGTTTGGAAGGTCTTCCTCAGCGTGGTCATGGTTTCCATTTTCAACCACACCACCCAGTGGAACCACATCACGAGTGCGCTGCGGACCCTCCATGTGCCCGGGATCTTTATTTTCACGCTGGACATCACGCTCAAGTATATCGTGCTCCTGGGCCGGTTCATCAGCGATGTCCTGACTGCCTACATCCACCGCGCGGTGGGAAATAACAACAAAAAGTACCAGTCCGTGGGCGGCGTCATGGGCCTGACCTTCCTCCGCGGCACGGAGATGAGCCGTGAAATGTACGAGGCCATGCGCTGCCGCGGCTTCACGGACGACTACAAAGGATTGTGATATGAGTCTTATTGAGCTTTCGGACGTCTCCTACGCCTACCCGGACGAGTCGGAGCTGGTCCTCAAACATTTGTCTGTGTCCCTGGAACGAGGGAAATGCCTCATCGTCCGCGGTGACAATGGGTCCGGCAAAACGACCCTCTTCCGTCTGCTGAACGGCCTGGCTTTCCCGGTGGGCGGCCGCTATGTCTTCGACGGGACGGAGATCACGGAGAAATACCTGGGTGAGAGCCGGGCGTCCAAGCTATTCCACAAGCGGGTCGGCTACCTCTTTCAGAACCCCGACATCATGCTCTTTAACGGGCGGGTCTTCGACGAGGTCGCCTTCGGCCCCAGGCAGATGGGCCTTCCGGATACTGAGGTGGAAATG
>CAMONF010000272.1 GCA_946620335.1 uncultured Clostridia bacterium | reverse complement strand
CGCCGTAGTTCATGGCGGCCGGGCTGATGGAGTTGTCCACAGCGTAGGTGTCAGGCAGATGGCCGCTGGGGTTGAAGTCGCCCTTGAGGGTGTCGGCGACACCGTAGAAGCCGTAGCTGCCGGGGGTGCCTACCTGGAGGATGGCGTCGATGTCTTCATTTTCCGCCAGCTCGTCGATCTCCATGGGGTTGCCGTTGTTGAGCAGGATGACAAGCTTGCCGCCGCTGGCCTTCTTGGACTCGATGGCAGCCGCGATCAGGCCGCGCTCGTCGTCGGAGAGGCCCAGGGGGTCAGCCTGGTTGAGCCCGTCCGCCGGATCCACGCCCGCTTCGCCGGGGGTGTAGTCCGCGTTCTCGGAGCCTGCACGGCCGATGGTGATAATGAGCACATTGCTGGCGTTCAGGGAATCTCTCCAGCCGGCGTCCGCAGAGTCAAGCTGGGCGACGGAGGGCTCCTTGTCGGTGTAGACGCCGCCGACGGCCGGAGCTGTCAGGTTGAGATACTCCATGGTGCCGGTCCATGTGGCCACTTCAGACTTGAAGATGGCCTTGAGGCCGTCGCTGTTGTACATGTTCTTCAGGGTGTCGTTCAGGGTGAAGCCTCTGGCCTCGAGAGCGCCCACCAGGTCGACGGTGTCCGCGTCTGTGCCGTGGTTCTCCGCAGCAGTCGGGCCAAGAATAGCGCCCTTGTTGGGGAAATAGGACGAGAAGCCCAGCAGGGAGACCTTTCCGATCTCATCCGCAGTGAGGGGAAGCGCGCCGTTGTTCTTGAGCAGGACGCTGCCCTCCTCGCTCATACGCTCGCCGATGTCGGCCATAGCCGTGACCAGCTCTGTGGTGTTCGCGTAATCGGAGGTGTAGGTGTACATTTCCGAGGTGTCGACCTCTTCGTCTGTCACGACCCTGGTACTGGATGTTCCCAGGAACTTGTCGATATCGGTCCGGTGATCATTGACCACACCGGTGCCGACGATGGACAAGGTCAGGACCATGGCCGTGAAGGCTGAAAGCCCGCGCCAGATTTGAGATTTCCGCATTGCTTTTTCCTCCCTTTGTGTTTTCTCCTGCCGGCGTGCGGACGCTGCGGCAGGGATACTGATTGTCAGGATTATACCAAATGTTAAATGAAATCACGAAAAAGTTCGTGAAATGTTTCTATCCTTCGTGAATTGTTATGCGCACCCCTTCCCAATCGTTTATAATAGAAGGAACTTGAACCGATCCACATTTATCCGAGGTGACCAATGCTGCACATTGCCATTGTGGAAGATGATGAAGTGGTGCGGAACTGGCTGCGCGACGAGCTGATCGGGCACTTTTCCGCCGCCCGCATGAAGGCTGAATTCGATACCTTTTCCACAGGAGACGCTTTTTTATCCATGGCGGAGGCCCATTTCTCCTTCGACGCGGTCTTTCTCGACATCGAGATGCCCGGGACCGACGGAATCCGGACGGCCCGCCGTCTCAGGGCCGTTCAGCCGGAGGCGCTGACGGTCTTCGTTTCCGGCCGGGAGGACCTGGTCTACGACACCTTCGCGGAAAAGCCTTTCCGCTTTCTGCCCAAGAGCCGTCTGGCTGAGATGCTGCCGAAAACGGTGGCGGCCCTGGCGGAGGAGCTCAGGCTCAGGCGGGAGAAGATGCTGGTCTTTACGGACAGCTCTGGGGACGTGTATTCATTTTCCCTGGGGAAGATCCTCTATATCGAAGCCCGGAACAAGGACTGCCGCATCGTGACCGCGGAAAATGAGACCCTGCTCCGCTGCCGCCTCATGGACATCGAATCCGCGCTCCCGAGGGACGGCTTCATCAAGATCCACCGCAGCTACGTCGTAAATGCCGCTTCCATCTATTATATCGGAAAGCAGTCCGTCACGCTGGACAGCGGAGAGGAGCTGCCCCTGTCCAGGAACCGGGCCGGCGATGTCCGGACGGCTTTTTTGCGCTTTGCAGGAGGGGAATGAACCGATGACCGAGGGAAATGACAGCCGCCGCTTTTGCGCGCGTTTCGGGAGGGAAATAAACCGATAGGGAAACGACATCCGCAGCTTTTCTGCGCGTTTCGGGAGGGGAATAAATGCAGACCGTCTACGAGCTTTTCCGCCACCTCCACCTGGAGTGGGCCCTTTATACCGGCATTCTGGCAGCGGGCCTTGGGCGAATCTTCCGTTCCGAAGGATTCTTTCCGAGGGCCTCCTTTTTCGTGCCCGGAAGTATGCTCACAGCGGCGCTCCTGATGCCGCTGCTCAATCACATCCCCTTCACGCCTGTCTTTGCCTCCCAGGGCAGCGTCATCTGGCCCATATACCTTCTCTTCCTTGGCAACGCGGCTTTATGGCTGGCTGTCTGCTTTCGCGGGAAGGTATTTTCCGGTCTTTGCTACACCCTCTACTATCTCCTCCTCATTGTCCTTGTGAAGGGGGCCTTGATTCCGCTCTACAGCGTGGAGCTTTCGCTCAGCCCCGCCCTCTACATGTGGCTGGACATCGCTACGATCCTCCTGCTTGGCGCCATGCTCTGCCTCTATTCCGAGCTCTTCTTCCGCTTCCGGCTCATCCCGGTCCAGGGGGACGAGGTGAACTTTTACAGGCTGGTCTTTCTTATTCCCTTCATTTTCCTCATCACCTTCTCCCTCTTCGTGTCCGGAAACGAGGTCTTCCGCGCCTACCTGCAGCCGATCCTCTCCGGCGTCCTGGCCATGAGTCTGCCCCTTATCTACTACAACCTCGCCTCCGGCAGCAAAGCCATGGCGGACAGGAGTGAGCTGGAGACCGCGCTGCTCAAGACCCGCGCCGACCTGGCCCACTTCCGGGGCATGATCGAGCTGGAGGACCGGGTCCGCAAGGAGCGGCACGAGCTCAAGAACCGCTATCTCCGCATCCGGATCCTGCTCCGGGAAAAGCGCCTCGAGGAGCTGGACAGGTACCTGTCCGAGGAGGTCAGCGCCCGCATGGACTCCCTGGCGGAGGGGCCTGTCGGAAACACCCTGGTGGACTACATCCTCCGCATGAAGGAAAATGAAGCCAGGGAAGCAGGCATCACCTTCCGTCTCACCGTCAACCTCACAAGAAGGACCGCCATCGACGACGACCTCTTCTGCACCATCCTCCTCAATCTCCTGGACAACGCAATCGAGGGGTCACGCGGGGAGAAGGAGCCGGAGATCCTGGTTTCCCTCAGCAACCAGGGGGCTTACCTGATACTTCAGGTCATGAATCGCATTTCCCGGAACGTGCTGCAAATCAATCCCGCCCTCGTCACGACCAAAGGGGACAAGCACCGCCATGGACATGGCGTCTCCATCGTGCGGAGTGCCGTGCGGGAGGCGGGCGGTATCCTTGAGATCCGCACGGACCAGGGGTATTTTGACGTGAAGGCGGCGCTGCCGGATACGGCTGCGGGGCCGGTGCCCGG
>CAMONF010000271.1 GCA_946620335.1 uncultured Clostridia bacterium | reverse complement strand
CACAGAGTTCTTGCCGCCTGAGCCGATGGCGTCGTCATTATAGCGGAAGCCTTTCACGGTGATGTCATCCCCATCGGCCTCCAGCGACGCGATGACGTAATCATAGCTGTCGGAGAGCATATCCTCCCCGATGCAGAAGAACATGCGCTGGCTCTCGAAACTGATCTTCCCCTCACGGCTGTCGGCCTGGGCGAAGGCGCATGCCCGCATATCATCGTCCTGGTCCGTGATGGCCACGATCAGTTTGGGATCCTTGGGGATGTGGAGCACGTTGTTCTCGTCCGGCTCAATCGTCACACGGCTGATGCCACGGCGATAGTAGCCATCCCCCTCGCCGAGGAGGACAGAATAGGATGCGTTGTCCAGATTGGCCGCCTGGTCTTCCGTCAGCTGAAGGGTCAGCTCGTCGCCGGCGTCGACAAAATCCGCCACGGTCCAGTCGATGTCGGAGGCGGTCAGCCACTTTTCGGTGTAGGAATCGGCGAAGGCCCGGAAGGTGTCGGAAATGTACATGTCCTTATTTCCTTCTTCCAAAACGGCCTCGTAGAGCTCCCGGTTCTCGCCGGGGAAGTAGAGGGAGAGACCGCAGGCGCCGTCGACCTCCTGGGTGCCGTAGACAAGGACCTCCTTGAGGGCGGACTCCACCCGGGCGGACTCCGCCGGATACCAGTCGGTCATGTTGGCGGCCAGGTCCCGGATGTCCAGCAGGTCGTAAGCCTCGGACCGGGAGCCGCGGACGCCGAAGGTCTTGGTGGCGGACCGTGTCCGGACCAGGTCCGCGAAGCGCTCGTCGCCCACGTTCCGCTGCATCTTCTGGGAGAGGGAGTCGATGGCGCTGACCAGGTTGTCCATCTTCTTGAGGTTCAGGACCGCCAGGGTGATATCCGGGTCGTTCAGCGGCGTCCGCTTGGCGGCGTAATACTCGGTGTAGGCGTCTACAATAGCGCGGCCGATGGTCTCGGGGGAGGCGTCCGCGCTGACGGCGTTCATGAAGGAGTAACTCCAACCATCGCCGGGCTCGGTCTCCTCGGAGGCGATCATGTAGTTGGTGTACTGTTTCCAGACGTCGGCGTTCTCGGCGGTGGACATGAGGCAGGCGTCAAAGCCGACCCAGTCGAGCTTGAGGCTGCCGCCGTGGCCGAAGGGGGAGTCGTTCATGGCGGTCTGCATTTCCGTCAGGAGCAGAGAGTCGCCGCTGTAGAGGACGTCGTTGCCGTAGCCGCGGACAGACCCGCCGCCGTGGTCCCAGAAAATGAGGGCATAGTGATCCGCGGGGTACCTCTGCACCCCGTAGCTCAGGAATTCGGACAGCGTTTCCGGTGCGCCCATGTCGGAGGTCTTCTCCGTGGCGGCCACCACCCGCTCACCCGCAGGCAGGCTCATGTCCAGGATGTTGTTGCGGCCGCTGGGGATGTCGGACTTCCACATGCGGGAGCCGCCGGTGTAGATGAGGAGGTTGTTATTTTCCAGGTCAATTCCTGAATCCATCATCTCCTTCATGTCCCGGGTGGCGTAGCCGTAGGAGCCCTCCAGGTCAGAGCCGACCATGTAGATCATGATGGTGTAGCCCTTCTTGTCGCGGACGAAGTCCTCCCCCTCCGCGAAAATGCGGGCGTCGCCCTCGTTCTGGACCTGGTTGGCCTTCATGAGGGCGCGGGAGATGGTCATGTCCTCCTCGTCCTCCTCCAGGAGGCGGGGCTTGTCGGGCACTTCCTCCCCGGCGTTCTCTTCATCCGAGGCGTCGGCGCCGGTCTCCGCTGCCCGGTCCGGAGTGGCAAACTCCTCCGGGGCCTCTCCGGCAGGGGCTCCTCCACAGCCGGCCAGCAAGGCGGCGCAGACAAGGCCGGCTGCCAGCTTTCTTGCGTATTGATGTATTCTTCTTCGCATTCTGTTTCCTCCGTGGCGGGTAGTGTGAAGCAGGGCGATTTCCGGGAAAATCAGATATCCCGGTTGTATACGTATCTGAGAAAATTGGAAAATATACTATATGACATGTTTTGAGGCCTTCCTGCGCCATTTTTACAAAATGGAGTGTCTTCAGAAGGCTGAAACAGGCTATTACGGTATCGAAAACCGGTCAGAAGCGGAAATCCGGCCTCATTTTCATGCTAATATGCAAAATCCGGGCCGAAAAGGCTGATCCTGCCCGAAAACACGCCGAGGCCGAGCCTTTCGACTCGACCTTGTTACCGGTTCCATTCTATTCTTTTTCCGTGTAAGTCCCGTCGGAGCCGATGCTTCCCTCGGAAACAGTCTCTCCGCCGGCCGTGCGCACGACAACGGCGCCGTCCTTCAGGGAAATGAGAGCCGTCAGCTCCTCTTCCCCTTCCTTGGCGATAGACAGGACAACTTCCTCTCCGTCCTCGGAGGCCACTTCCACAAGGCAGTCCTCCCCGTAGAAGGCCTGCAGGGCTTCCGCCGCCGTTTCAGCTGTCAGCGTCTTGCCGACGATCATCGGCGCTTCCGCCGTGGGCGTCGTGCTGCCTTCCATGTAGGCATCTCCGCTCTCTGTATGGTCGATGACGGTCCCCTGCTCCGGGGCGCCCGTGCTCACCGGCAGGAGCCGTGGCACAGCAATCATGAGCAGAATCGCTGCTGCGGCGACCAGCGGCAGGATCCGCAGGATCGGCGTGATTCTGCCTGCCGGTCCGACCGCCGCGATGGTAGCCGCGACGGCCGCCCTGTCAGCCTCATCCTCCTTCAAAAGGTCCCCGATATCCGTCACCTGAGCCATCCCCGGCTCCCCGATATCCGCCAGACCCGGCTCCTCAGGCATCGCGTAGTAAGGATCCTCACGCAGAGCTGTCAGGTCCGCCTCGCGGATGGCCTTCCGTATCCGCTT
>CAMONF010000270.1 GCA_946620335.1 uncultured Clostridia bacterium | reverse complement strand
TCGATCCCCCAGCCGGCCACAAGGACCGCCTCGGACGTCTCATATTTCTGCGTGCCCCTGGCCGGGCTCGTGCAGATGGCCAGCAGTTTTGCCATCTTCCTTCCTCCTTCAAAGTCATTCATTCCACAGCGATGGAATGCTGTCCAGGTAACTCTCCGGGTCGATGCGGGCCAGTGTTCTTCGCCTGCATCCCATGCTGTGATTCAAGTATACTGTCCTAGAAACTTTATAATGCCGCTGCCCAGCCCTGGATACTCACCTTCATCAGATTCTCTCCAACAGGATCTCCAGCCGGCCGCCGCAGACCATGGCTTCCTCGGCCTCCGACGAAGCCATGAGATCCTGGTGCAGGAGGACCGGGCCGGCCTCTCCCGATGAGAGCATTTTTCTGGCCGCCTGGGTGATCTCCCACTCTTCGGATCCGCCGCCGATGGTGCCGATGCACGAATCCGCCGTCACGAGCATCTTCGTGCCTACATCCCGGGGGCCGGAGCCTTGGCGGCTCACTACTGTCGCCAGCACTGACTCGCCTGTCTCCTCCGAGAGGACGGCCCGCAGGATGTCCCGGTCAAAGCCGAAGGACCGCCTGTCTTTATTTTTCACCTGAATGATCTCCGCCATGATGGAGACCGCAATCTCCTCAGGCGTCTCGGCACCGATTGAAAGACCGATTGGGGTATGAACGCTCTCCAAAAACGTCTCGCTGACGCCTTCCTTTCGGAGGCCTTCCTTGACCATCGCCACGCGCCGGCGGCTTCCCATCATGCCCACGTAGGCGCTCGGCTTGTCCGCGATGGCCATCAGGCACTCCCGGTCCCACCGGTGGTCGCGGGTAACAATCACAAAATAGGTATCCCTGCTGCCCGGAACTCTTGCAAGTCCTTCCTCAAAAGGGGCAAAGACAACCTCATCGGCTCCCTTGCGCCGGGCATTTTCCGCAAAGGCCTCCCGGTCTTCGAGAACGGTCACAGCGAGGCCGATCATCTTGCCCAGGGCAATCACCTTCATGGAGACGTGGCCGCCTCCACAGATGACCAGGCGCTTCTCTCCTCCCAGAGCCTCGCGGTAGATCCGCCGGCCGTCCAGCTCGATAAGGCCTGCCTTTTCGAAGCAGGCCATGTCTGCCGCGCGGGCAGCCAGAAACCCGTCCTCCGCCGAGGTCCAGACCAGAGATCCGCTCTCCAGCAGGGCTTTTTCCCCTGCGCCGGGTCCCTCCGCTATGGTGAGGGCGATGTGCTCCAGGTTGGGGTTGCGGCCGCTGACCGCCTCATAAAATGCTTTCAAATCTGTTCACCTCTATTTACCGGGTCCGCCGTGAACGGAAAATCTGATTCCCGCGCTCATATTGACCAGACCCGCCGTGAAAGAAACTCTGATTCCCGCGTTCATATTAATTGGACTCGCTGTGAAAGGAATCAAGCCTTTCTCTGCCTTTATTTCCCGAACCCGCAGTTGGGAAATGTACACACCGGACAGTTCAGACACAGTCCGCCCTCCCCCAGCCGGTCGAAATCCGCCTTTGTCAGGACCTCCCCCGTCATGATCCGCGGCAGGACCAGGTCCAGAATAGTCCGCCTGGCATACATGACACACCCGGGCAGCCCCAGAATCGGAATGTTGTCCTCCCCCTTGTAGGCCAGCATGAACATGGCGCCGGGCAGGACAGGCGCGCCGTAGGTCACCACTCGGTCCGCCACTGTCCGGATGGCCAGGGGCGTCCGGTCGTCGGGGTCAACGCTCATGCCGCCGGAGCACAGGATCATATCCGCGCCGGCCGCCAGAAGCTTTTCAATGGCGGCGACGGTCATAGCCGCGTCATCGTTGGACAGCTCATGCCCGACTATCTCCGTGTCGAAGGCGGAGAGCTTATCAAGGAGGACCGGCGTGAAGGCATCTTTGATCCTACCATAGTAAACTTCGCTTCCCGTCGTCACGATACCGACTTTTTTATGTATATAGGGCTTCAGGGTGAAAATCTGCCCACCGGCCGCTGCCTCCCTGGCCCGCTCCATCTTTTCCTTCTCTATGATAAGGGGAATGACACGCATGCCGGCCAGCTTGTCCCCTTTCTCCACAGGAAAGTCCCCATGATGGCAGGCGATCATCATCTCACCCTGGGAATTGACGGCCATGAGCCGCTCCCTGTCCACCTTGAGGACACCGGGGCAATCCGCGATCAGCTCGATTTTTCCCTCGCTGACGGGACCGGGGTGCATGTTCTCATTTATGGAAATGTCGCAGAGGACCTGCGCCGCGTCGTTCTCGTGGAGCATGGTCTCGTCGACCTCCCAGATATAGACGTGCTCCTTGCCGACGGAGAGCAGGACCGGGACGTCCTCCTCCCGGATGATGTGGCCCTTCTTAAAGACCGGCCCCTTTTTGACCCCCGGAATGATCTGGGTGATGTCGTGGCAGAGCATCTGTCCGACCGCGTCCTCGCTTCTCATCAGCTTCATGGCACTTTCCTCCCTTGGCAGTATCTGCCGTTTACCAGTGTATCACATCCATTGCTTTTTGAAAACAAATCGGTTTGCATTTCCTTCTTCACAGCTTTTTCATATCCCTGATGTATAGTGGGCGTGTTATAATGAAACGCGGGGATGCACGCAGCTGCCGGACGTCCGGGCGCAGCTCCGCCGTTTTCCTGTCTGGCAGAGCAAGGGATGCAGGAGGATTAAAATGAAAGCCCTCCCGTCCCCTTTTCTCAAGTCCAACCATCGAAAGGAATCTTCCAATTATGACCGGAAATGTATTTTACTTTGACTGGGAAGTCCGCCTCATGGAGGCCCTCCAGGCCGCCTTGCCCGCGCCCGTCATGTCCTTCGTCTCCGAGCTGTCCCTCTTCGGGGAGACCCTCCTCATGGTCGTCATCCTGGGCTTTCTCTATTGGTGCTGGGATAAGAAGGCCGCCCGCTACATAGGTCTCACCCTCCTGACCGCCTGCGTCTGGAACCCCATGATCAAGAACGTCTTCCTCCGCCGCCGGCCCTACTTTGACAACGAAGGCATCCGCCTCTTCCGCCTGGTGGAAAAGGACGCGGACATGTACGATATCGCCGCCCAGGGCTTCTCCTTCCCCAGCGGCCACTCGACCTGCGCCGCGACCGTCTACGGCTCCCTCTTCGCCCGCTTCCGCAAGCGCTGGCTCGGTATCCTGGCCTTCGTGACCCCGCTCCTGGTCGGCTTCTCCCGCGTGGCGGTGGGCGCCCACTATCCGACGGATGTGATTTTCGGCTGGGCGCTGGGTGCGGCTGTCATTTTCATCGTCTCCTTCCTCTGGAGAAAGATCGAGAATCAAAAGGTCCTCTATGCCATTTTAGTCGCCAGCTGCATCCCGGGCTTCTTCTACTGTACCAGCGACGACTTCTACACCTGCTTCGGGCTCCTGGCCGGCTTCGCGGTCGCCACTGTCTTTGAAGAGAAGTACGTGAACTTCAAGAATACGCGGCAGCCGGTCCGCATGTTCCTCCGGGTCCTGGGCGGCGGAGCCATCTATCTGGGACTTAACGTGGTGCTGAAACTTCCCTTCTCCGAGGCCTTTCTGGATTCGGGGACACTGGCTGCCCACCTGGTGCGGTCGGGACGGTATTTCATCGTCATCTTCGTGGTAATCGCACTCTATCCCCTCCTCTTCGACCGCTTCTTTGTCAAGGAGAGATGACGGGAAAAATGGGAATCAGGGACGGTTCCTTTTCCCACTTTTCTATGAAAAGTGGGAAAAGGAACCGTCCCTGATTCCCATTTTCCCCCATACCTATGAAAAGTGGGAAAAGGAGCCGTCCCTGATTCCCATTTTCCCCACTGCCGCTCACCCAAACCCGGCATCCCCGAAATATTCACCGTAACTCATCCGGGCATACTCCGCCACAGCCTGCTGGAGCCGCTCATAGCGGTCGATGATATCCCGGCACCGGTCCGTGATTCCGGCTCCGCCGCCGTTCCTTCCGCCCGTCTGCCGCAGAATCAGCCGCGTACCGGTCACTTTCTCTGCCTGGGCGATCATGCTCCAGCCCTTGCTGTA
This sequence comes from uncultured Clostridia bacterium, assembly GCA_946620335.1. Classification (GTDB taxonomy): domain Bacteria; phylum Bacillota; class Clostridia; order Lachnospirales; family Lachnospiraceae; genus Chordicoccus. The sequence continues at coordinate 2,607 of CAMONF010000270.1, read as the reverse complement.
GGAGATGCCGGTCTTGGCACAGGCCTCGCGCACCGACCCCAGACGATCGATCTGTTTGAAAAGGGTGACCGTGCCCGGGCCGAAAAACGGCTTGTCCGCCACCAGCTGGACCTTGACCGCGCAGTAAATCTCGTCCGCCTTGCGGGCCTCCAGCATCCTCTCCGCCTCTCCTTCATCCCGGACGCCGGCCAGGACGCCTTCGTCCTCCACCTCCGCGAAGACAGGCGGCTGGTCCAGGGACCAGATGGCGCCCTTAAGGCCGCCCTCGCCTTCGTAGGCGAGAACCGCCGGCACTGCAGCCGCGTCCAAAAGGACCGGATGACCCGCCCGGCCATGGCAGGAGGGTAAAATGACCAGCCCCTTGAGGAGGGACATGGTCCGCAAGGTCTCGTCCGTGAAGAAGGGCCGGTCGCCGGGGCAGACGAAGACCCGGTCACAGCGGTCCTTCAGGTAGGCGAGACCCATCTTGACAGAGTCCAGCATCTGGGTCCTTGTGTGGTCTTCATTTCTCAGGAAGGTCACGCCGCGGTAGCGGAGGTCCCTCTCCAGCTCCTCGCCCCTGAAGCCGGTCACCATCACGATGTCGGTGATCCCGGCCCGGCGGAAATTGGCCACGACCCTGGAGGCGACCGTCATGCCGCCCAACTCGTTGAGGGGCCGGAAGGCCTCGCCCTCCGGAGCGTTCTCCGCCGCTACGATCACAGCGCCTGTCCGGATATCCATACAATTACTCCCTTCCGGCTTCAGACATAGCCATACAGTCCTCTCACGGAGACCTCGCCGGAATCCACCGCCACGACCTCTCCGTTCTCCTTCTCGACAAGCAAGGCCCCCGTGGCGTCGATGCCTCGAGAGACCGCCAGGTAGGGCCCCTTGGGGTCCTCGATCCTGACCTGGCGACCACGGTTCACAAGCAGGGCATTGTAGGAGTCGATCAGGCCGGTCAGGTCCCCTGTCTTCTCATAAGCCGCATAGTTCTCCGCGAACCTTTTCAGGACCTCCGCAAGGACCTGGCTCCGGTCGACCAGGTCATCCATTGTGGCATCCGGCTGCGCGGCAGGCTGACTTTCCCCAGGAACAGCCTCCAGTTTCTCCCGCAGGGCCAGCCTCACGGAAGTGGCTGTCCGGCTGATTTCCTCCGCAAACAGGGTCTGGTTGACATTGATGCCGGTGCCCACCACCACATAGTAGGTGCTCCCCGGTTCCACCATGAGTTCCGTCAGGATTCCGCAGACCTTCTTGCCGCCGGTCACCGCGTCGTTCGGCCATTTGATGCCTGCCGGAAGCCCCATCCGCTGCAGGGCCTCCGTCACGGAAAGACCCATGACCAGGGTGAGCCCCGGCGCCTTTTCCGGCGGGAAGGAGGGCCTCAGCAGAATGGAAAAATAAATATTTTCCCCAGCCGGAGAGACCCACACGTGGCCGCTCCGCCCCTTGCCGGCAGTCTGCTCTTCCGCGCAGGCCGTAGTCCCCCGGGGAGCTCCCTCCCGGGCAAGGCGTTTGATCCACTCGTTGGTGGAGTCCACCGATTCCCCAAAGTATATGGCCGGATAAAAGGCATCCGCCTCACCCAGATTGTCAGCCAGCTTTCTCGTGTAGTCCATCTCTATTGTCTCCTGTTTCCTCGGGATCGGAGGAGGGCGTATTCTTCCGATTCGTCATACCTGCGTCATCCCTCCGTGCACATCCCGGCACAAAAAGGCAGCGGCGGGCCGTTTCCCGGTCCGGCCGCCGCCGTATCCATCCGTGTCAAATAAAAGCAAGCGCAAAGCACACGAAGGCAGACACAATGAGAGCCTGGCTGGTCACCCTTGCCTCGTCCCAGAGCCGGACGCCCACAAGCCCGTTCAGCATGGCGCCCAGGATAAAGATCGTCTCCACCATCTTGCCCGGATCATGCCTGCCGCTGAGAAGGACGCCGACGCAGAGTATGATGAAGCCGCACAGAAGGGCCTTCACCACATAGTATAAGATTTCCTCCGGTGTCAGTGACTGTCTCATTCCGCTCCTCGCTCGCCTGTCTCAGGCCTTACATCAGCCTCCCAGGGTGGCCACCATGACCGCCTTGATCGTGTGCATCCGGTTCTCGGCCTCGTCGAAGACGACGGACTGGGCGGACTCGAAGACCTCCTCCGTGACTTCATTTCCCTTGACGGCCGGCAGGCAGTGCATGAAGATGGTGGATGCCTTGCCGGTCTTGGCCATGAGCTCGCTGTTGACCTGGTAGGGGCGGAGCAGGGCCACACGCTCGGCTGCCTTGTCTTCCTCGCCCATGGAGGCCCAGACGTCCGTGTAAATGACATCCGCGCCCGCCACCGCGTTCACATCCTCCGTGATGGTGATGGTGGAACCAGCCTCAGCGGCGTAGCCCCTGGCCAGCTCGACCAGGTCCTCTGCCGGCCACAGTTCCTTCGGAGCGATGATGGCGCAGTTGACGCCCATCTTGCCGCAGCCCACCAGGAAGGAGTTGGCCATATTGTTGCGGCCGTCGCCCAGGAAGCAGAAATTGAGGCCCTTGATGTCGCCGAAGACCTCCCGCATGGTCAGGAAGTCCGCCAGGATCTGGGTGGGATGGAAATCGTCGGTCAGGCCGTTCCAGACCGGAAC
>CAMONF010000269.1 GCA_946620335.1 uncultured Clostridia bacterium | reverse complement strand
GTCGCCCGGGCGGGGGCCCGACCCGGAACCACCAACCCGGCGGCCACGATCCGGGCCCCTCCGGAGGCTTCCAGCCCCTCGCCGTTCTCCTCCCAGGAACTCCACCCCCAGGCCCGCGCGCAGCCCATGCCGCCGTCGTTGGTCGCGGAGCCGCCGATGGCGATGGAAATGTCCCGATGGCCCTTCTCAAGGGCGTCCAGGATCAGTTCGCCGGTGCCGTAGGTCGTGGTGTTTCTCGGATCGCGCTTGTCCTTGGGAACCATGGGCAGGCCGGAGGCGGCAGCCATCTCGATGACGGCCTTGTTATCGCCGAAAACGCCATATTCGGCGGTAGTCTCCTCCATGAGCGGCCCGTGGACCTTGACGGAGATCTTTCTGCCGTTCTCAGCCTGGATGACCGCGTCGACCGTGCCCTCGCCGCCGTCCGCGACCGGGACGCCGGAGGTCTCGCAGGGACCGAATACTGTCTCGGCTGCCTTGGCGAGCAGGGCCATTGTATCTTCGCTGGAAAGACTGCCTTTAAAGGAATCGGAAGCAAACAGTAATCTCATGGGTGTTCTCCTTTTCTGGGGGTGTCTTGTTATTTACTGATTACATTATATTTGTTTGAAGGAACCAAAACAAGGCGTTCAGAGAATGAAAATAACGACATTACATGTGTTGCCAACACAAAATCGACTGCTTTATCGAATGACTGTCTCCCGCAGATATTCGCAGAACATCTGCAGGAAATCCCTGTCCGCCGCCTTGGCGATGGGATCGATCTCCAGAAAGTCCTTGAGCGCCCGATAGCGGTAGACCAGCGTATTCTTGTGGATGTAAAGCGCCTCCGCAGCCTCCTGGAAACGGAAATTGGCGTCGAGGAGGGCCTTGCCTGTCTGATAATACTGGAGAAGCTTCTCCTTTTTGACGCCTTCGACATAAATCCGGAATACATTTTGCAATTCCTGCCCGGGCACCTGGGCCAGCAGATAAGCCCCGGCCCAATCATAAAAGCAAATGACTTTCCCGGCGGAAGATACATTCTTCGCGAGCCATCTGCAATGGCGGTAGGCGAACCGGTAATTCTCGAAGGAGGTCTGGATGCTGCCGGCGTAAAAGCCGGTCACGCGGGGGTACTTCGTGGGTTCATTTTCCGGAGGGGTGAGGAGAGGGGAGAGGTATTCATTTATATAAGCTTTGTACTCCGTCAGGAGATTCTCCGCGTGGGAGGGCAGCGTCTTGAAAATGATAACATGCCCGTCCTCGAGCTGCGCGCTGAAGTCCAGCCGCGACTGGTGCAGAGGCTGGCTCCGCAGGAAGGTGAGCAGGGCGGCCGCGTCGCCGTCCGTCCTGAGGAGAATGGGAATCCGCGGAATGTGCTCGGGATAGCCCAGCTCCGCCGCCAGGGCGCGGACGCTGTCGAAGGTGCTGCGGTCCGCGTGGGTCAGCAGGTAGACGAAATGCTCCTTTTTGTTGGTTCGAAGGCGCAGCTGTTCCTGCTGGCGCTCGTATTTTAACATGGTCTCGAGGGCCATCTTGACCATCATGGCGATAGGGCGGATCTCGTCGGGATTGCCCGTGACGCCCACCACGCCCTCGCGCCTGCCGTCCGCGGCGATGACCATATTGATGCCGGGCAGAACACCGGGAATGTGGAGACCGGTGGTGTCCATGACGTCCTCGGTACCGCGGACGATCTGGTGAGCAATCTCGTGGTACTGCCCGACGCGGGCCTGCTCGCGGCTGGCGATAATGATGCCATCCTCGTCCATGATGTTGACATTGTAGTCTGTATGCCTGGATACGCGTTCGATAAAGCGCTCTGCAAGTTCTCTGCTGATCATGGGGGCTCCTTAATGGGGATTGAGCTGGAATCAGGGACAAGTGGGAAAGAGGGACGGTTCCTATTCCCACTTTTCAAAGAAAAGTGGGAATAGGAACCGTCCCTCTTTCCCAGTTTATTATGCCATTATACGAAGTTGAGTCCGCTCTTTTCAAGCTTTTCGGTGATCTCCCTGGTGGAGAGCACGTTGTTCAGGGGAATGACCTTCACGCCATTGGCCACAGCCTCGGAAAACTTGTCGGCGAAGCTGGTGGAACAGAGGATGAGATCGAATTCTTCGGCACGGGCAACGCCCTGATTGATGTCAAGGTGTGTGGCTGTTGCGTTGAAGCCCTTGGCCTTCAGGACTTTTTCGAGGGTGACCGTCATCATAAGGCTGGTGCCGGCTCCGCTGGCGCAGCAGGTAAGGATCTTGACCATGTTATTTCCTCCTTTTAAAAAAGAAAAATTCTTTAACGATGCTAATATAGCGCAGATTCTTTGATATGGCAAGGGGATGAAGGAAGGAAAAACGAGAAAGAGGGACGTGTCGCTTTTGAAGGAAAACTGGGAATGAGGGACGGTTCCCAGTTTCCCACTCCTTCGAAAAGTGGGAAAAGGAACCGTCCCTCATTCCCAGTTTTCCGCCTGTAACCGCCTCACTTCTTCGACCGTAGGCGCAACAGCGACCACAAAGAGATCCGCATAGCAACTCGAATCATCCGGATCAAAGACCACCGGTGCCTGGGTCCTGAGCACAGAGACCGCCGGCGCTGTGGCTGGGATGAAGCCTTCCGCAAGACAGGGCAGGGCAGTACCGGGCGCAAGGAGGAAATGAGGTCCATACTTGTCCACCGAGGCGATCAGGGCAGCTGCGTAGTCGTCAGGGAGGAGGCCGGCTGCGATCAGGGGCTTGCAGGCCAGCCTCAGGGCGGCCTTCCAATCAAGTTTTTCCTCCGAGGAGGTTGTAAAAACAGAGTATGAATTATCTGCAGACATGAGAGCCTCCTTTTTAGTCCTATTGTAACCTAAGTCGGCATATAAAAGGAAGGAAAATGAGAAAATGGGAATGAGGGACGGTTCTTTTTCCCACTTTTCGAAGGAGTGGGAAACTGGGAATCAGGGACGGTTC
>CAMONF010000268.1 GCA_946620335.1 uncultured Clostridia bacterium | reverse complement strand
GCTGCGCGCCTTGGCCACCTGGGAAAAATATATAAAAGCTGTCTGGCAAGCGAGCTTGCCAGACAGCTTTTATATATTTTTCCCGGGTGCTGAACATATAACATATTAAATATACGAACAAGTTTATCACGCAGTTGAACAAAGAGCGGCTTTTCTCTTGAAGAAAGCCGCTCTCTTTTGTTATAGTTCACCTTGTTGATGTGAGAGATTATCTGGATAAACAGTTATCTGCGTCCACCGTCTTCGGGCAGCCGTCCGGGACGGCAGGCGCCCTTTCAGAACAGACTGACAATAGAGAAGGAGACGTGATAGTAAAATGGCTGTTCAGAATCTTGTGCTGGTATCCGATGACAAGCTGCCTCTGGAAGGGCTCGTCGAGCAACTCAAAGGGGCAAATCCGGACATGGCGGTCTTTCGCACCGGCTGTCTGGAGGATTTTCTGGAGGTGACGCGGCATCTCAAAGCCGAGGTCCTGGTGGCGGATCTTGACATGCGAGACTTCCGGAAGGAGAGCCTCGAGGAGAAGAACTTCAGGCCTACCCGCGGAAATGCCCGCGGCGATATGGCCTTCGTGAAGCGCTACATCCGCCGCCATTGCGATGAAGACCTCTCCCTCACCCGGCTCTCCAAGATGACCGCCATCACCGTCAATTACCTCTGTTCCATCTTCAAATCCCAGACCGGCGAATCCCTCACCTCCTACATCACCCGGATCCGGATGGAGAAGGCCGCCCTTCTCCTCGTCATCCATCCCGAGGTCATGATCAGGGACATAGCCGCCCGCGTCGGGTACCCTAACAAGTCCTATTTCGACCGTGTCTTCCGGTCCTACTATGGCCTGGCCCCCAGAGACTACCGCAGGAAATATACAGAGGGCAGCATAGACTTCCTCGGCGAGGCCGAAGATTGAGGGGTGGCCGGGATGTATACGTATATGATGCTGGTGAAGGATGAGAAGACAGAGGCCTGTCCCGTCTTCTTCGTCTCAAGCGGCATGCGGTTCGATTACCTTGCTGAAAAGATTCCCCCTTCCCTGCGGAAGGAGCTGCCGGGTTTCATTTCCCTGACCGTCATCGGCGAGACTACCTGCGTGGCGCGCTTTCGGAAAAATGCAGACCGGATCCGGGAAAGCACCGAACGGCTCAGCGCCTATCTGGAGAGCACCTGCCAGCGGAGTTCCATACGGCCGGAGGTCCAGAAGGCCCTGGATTACATCCGCGCTCATCCCCAGGAGGCCATCACCTGGAAGGACCTGGGGCGGGAGGTGCTCCTCGCGCCGGACTATATCCGGCGGCTCTTCAAGGAGGAGACAGGGATGACTCTCAAGCAGTGCCTTCTCCGCTCAAGGCTGGCACTGGCAGCTGCCATGATTCAGCACACGGACCTGGGCAGCGCCGAGATCGGGGAGAAAGTGGGGTTCCACCAACCCAGCTATTTTGTCCGCCGGTTCCGGGAGCAGTATGGTGTGTCGCCCATGACCTTGCGAAAATGGTACAGAGGGGCCGCGGATTCCTCATGGCCCCATATACTGCCGGCCGGGTGAGAGGGTAGGAGCATTCGGGCTCTCAGCAGAATTCCGGAGACTTTGCAGGCCTGAAATACTGCCAGCCGGGTGAAGGGAGAGGTGGCATCCGATTCGCTCCAGAGCATTCGGAGCTTTGCACGAGCGATATACTGCCGGCCGGGTAAAGGGAAAGGTGGCGTCCAGGCCTCCTCCTGTGGTAAAATGACGTCAGGGCAAAGAGCCTTCGGCCGCGCTTTGGGACGCGGCGGAAAGGATACGATTTGAGTACCTATGTGATGTCAGATTTTCATGGCCGGCATGATCTCTTTCTCGCTATGCTGGATAAAATCAGCTTCGGCAGCGACGAGACCCTCTACATCCTCGGGGATGTGGCGGACAGAGGGGACTGGGGGATCGAGACATATCTCTACCTCCTGAATGCCCCCAACATGGTCCTGCTTATGGGGAACCACGAACTCCTCTTCCTGGAAGCCTACCGCAAATACCGGACATCCTCGGAGAGCGGCTTCGCAAGGTCCGGGGAGTGGCTTCTGTGGTGCCGGAACGGCGGCCTGCCCACCTGGACGGGATTTCAGCGCCTTTCGCCGGAGCAGCAGAAGGCTGTCATTTCCTATATAGCGGATGCCTTCCTTGTGATTCCCAATCTCGCCGTCGGTGGCCGGCATTTCTATCTCTGCCACGCCTGCCACCTGGACAGCTATGTCGACGGGCCGGTCCTCTACCGGGACGTGAAGGGCCGGGAGGCCAGGCACGTGGTCTGGGACCGGGTCTATCCCCGGAACACCTATCTGTCCCAGGAATACAGCCGGTTAAATTACAAGGAGCTCTACAACCGGTACCCCCGGGATACCGTCATGATCTTCGGCCACACGCCCACCAATTTCCTGAACAAAGTGGACAGCCATGACCGTGGTCGGATCTGGCACGGCGGCTCGGGCCACCTTATCGATATAGACTGCGGCTGCGCATCCCTGACCAAAAAAGGCGCCTGTCTGGGATTCCTGCGCCTTGATGATATGCAGGAGTTTTACGTGTGAGACAGAGGGACGGTCCTTTTTACGCAAAATCTTCGATTTTGCGTAAAAAGGACCGTCCCTCTGTCTCACTCTCCGGCGAAAACTGGGAATCAGGGACGGTTCCTTTTCCCACTTTTCGTTTTGCGAAAAGTGGGAAAAGGAACCGTCCCTGATTCCCAGTTTCTCACTTTCCCTCCTGAGAAAAGTGAGAAAAGGAGCCGTCCCCGATTCCCAGTTTCCCACCCCCCCACTTATTTATTTAGTAGTTACACTCTTCTTCGCACTCCACGCAGAATAACACGGCTTTCCCCCGACCGTCTTATACGTCCGAATCCTGACATAATACTTCTTCTTCGCCGTCAGCTCAGTAATCTTCTTGGAAACGCTCGACGCGCCCTTGACAGTCACCGTCTTATTCCCGCTGGCAAATGAACTGCTCCTGCTATACTGAATCTGATATCCAGTCGCCTTCTTGTTCTTCGCCCATTTGACCAGCATCTGTTTCGTTTTCGGTGATGTCAGGCTGCTGATCGTCGGTCTCTGCACGTAAGTGATAGATTTGCCAGTAGTATTATAGGCACCAGCATACTTCCCTGCGCTGTCCAGGCATCTGATCGTATAGGCGTAAGTCGTGCCGTTTGCCGCCTTCTTATCGGTGTAGCTGACTGACGTAGTGTCCGCGAGCTTGGTCCACTTGCCGCTGCCGGTCTTTCTGAAGACACGGTATTTGGAAGCCCCCTTCGTCTTCGGCCAGACAATCTTCACGCCGCCACTGACATTGGTAAGGCTGCTGATTGTCGGGGCAGCGACGTAGGTAATGGTCTTTCCGGTGCTGTCATAGGCGCTAGTATAAGTCCCGCCATCCGCAGAAATGCAGCGCACGGTATAATTGTACTTTGTACCGGTCGCCACAGTCTTGTCGGTGTACTGGACCGCCGTCGTGTCCACGACCTTTGCCCAGCCGGTCCATTTCTTTGTGGACGCATTGTAGGTCTTGCGGAAGACACGATATTTTTCAGCGCCGGTCACGGCACCCCACGTGATTACCACGCCGCCGACATCATTGGTGACGGCTGAGACCGCCGGCTTGGCCAGCGTGATAGTGAAAGTGGTCTCGACTTCCCCGGTATAGCCGCCCATGCCCGTGATGATGACGGTCGCGGTACCTGCCTTGTTGTTGTCCCTGTAAGAAAGCGTATAGTCAACGCCATCCACCAGAAGAACGCCGTCGTCAATCACTGCGACTTCGGGAGTGACTTCATTTCCGGCGTAAATCTGGTCGGAAATGACACCAATCTTAAGATATTTCACTTCCTTCGGAGGCAGTTTCGCGATGGTCTGCTCGGAGCCTTCCTTGATCTCGCCGCAGATGCTGCAATGAATCGACTGCATGCCTTCTGCTTTGTGTGTCGGCTCCTTGTCGATTGTGTACGCCTCGTTCCAGGTATGGCCCTTTGCAGGAAGGATAGTTTCTATGAGGGCGGCCTCCTCTGTCCCTTCTGGGACAAGGAAAATCTTCCCGCACAACCTCCAGTCCCAGTT
>CAMONF010000267.1 GCA_946620335.1 uncultured Clostridia bacterium | reverse complement strand
CAAGGCTCATGAGGAAGATGGGCCAGTAGATGGTATGGAAGCGGATGATGTCCTTGCCGATCAGGTGGAGGTCGGCCGGCCAGAGCTTCTTGTACTGCTCGCTGGAGTTGCCGTCCGCGTCATAGCCGATACCGGTGATGTAGTTGGAAAGAGCATCCAGCCACACATAGACCACGTGGCCCGGATCGAACTCGACGGGGATGCCCCAGTCAAAGGAGGTCCTGGAGACGCAGAGGTCCTGGAGACCCGGCTTCAGGAAGTTGTTCATCATCTCGTTCTTCCTGGATTCGGGCTGGATGAACTCCGGATGGGTGTTGATGTGGTCGATCAGGCGGTCGGCGTACTTGCTCATTCTGAAGAAGTAGGCTTCCTCGCTGGCGGGCTCCACGTCACAGCCGTCCAGCGGACACTTGCCGTCCACCAGCTGGGACTCGGTGTAGAAGGCCTCGCACTCCTTGCAGTACATGCCCTTGTACTCGCCCTTGTAAATGTCGCCCTTGGCGTACATTTTCTTGAAGATCTTCTGGACCTGGCGCTCGTGGTCCGGATCCGTGGTCCGGATGAACTTGTCGTAGTCGACGTTGACGCAGTCCCAGATCCGGCGGATCTCAGCGGCCGTCTTGTCCACGAATTCCTTCGGGCTCATGCCTGCCGCCTTGGCCCTGTCTTCTATCTTCTGACCGTGCTCATCGGTGCCGGTCTGCATAAAGACGTCATAGCCCTCCAACCTCTTGAAGCGGGCCAGGGCATCCGCCATGATGATCTCATAGGTGTTGCCGATATGCGGCTTGCCGGACGCGTAGGCGATGGCCGTTGTTATATAGTATTTTCCTTTATCTCCCATAAAGTCCTCCTTGCTGCGCAAATGAGCGCCTTTCACGCTTTCCATTCATAATACCTTATTTTGTCTGTCCAGTAAAGTGCGTTTATGCCTGCAGCGGACCATTGCAGCCTTCACTTTCAGGCAGCTGGACGGTTTTCATTTTCAGACGTCTTGCGGCAATCAGGACATCTTCACCCGGTAGAGGCGGTAGCTCTCCTGGCCTACGGTCTCGGACTCGGTGGTGTAGACATTCTCCATGACCGTGCTCCAGATGTCCATATCGGTGAGGACCGAATTCTCGGTGGCAAGCAGGTACCAGGTGGCGCCGGGGGCGGCCAGGCCTTCCAGGGCCATGGCCTCGGCGAGCTCAGTGTAGGTCGCGGGGGCCTCTGCGTCTCTTGCGATGGTGCCGTCCGGCTGCTTTTTGCCGTAGAGGAGAACGCCCAGATCGGTCCCGTGGACCACGTCGGCGATCTTGAGATCCGGATCGTTGGCCACCACCGACATGGCGTAGCGGCTGTCGGCGGTCACCACCAGGTCATCCCCGGCTATGAGCCGAATCTGGGCGGCCGTGTTGGCGGCGTCGCTGTAGAGGCGGCGGATATCCGAGCGGACCACGTTGAAATAGCCGATGATGGGCAGAAGGAAGAGGAGCCCGACGAAGATCTGCATCTCCGCGTTGCCGGAGGAGGCCCCGTTATGGACGTGGACCATGGACTCGTCCCTGGTGTACCCCAGGACGACCCATACGAACCAGACTGTCATGAAGAAGGTGACCATGCCGGACTGAACGGGAATGCTGCCCACCATGTAGGAGGCGATTCCCTGCAGGGCGATGCCCAGTCCTAAAATGAAGACCTGCCAGGGCATTCTCACCGTGAAGAACACGTGCCCGAGGGCGAAGAGAAGGCAGATGATGAGGACCCACTGGGTCACGATGTCCATGCCGGAAGCCTGGCCCACCAGCGTCAGGGCCACCCGGAGAATGTTCCGCACGAGGCTCCCGAAACTCCTCACCGTGAAGGAGAGGTGGCTGCCCATCAGCAGATAGATGGAATAGCCGAAGCTGGCCAGGGGAAGCAGGAAGGGCAGGAAGATCCGGAAGAAGCCGCCGGCGGACTTCAGATCCGGGTTGCGCCGACGGACCATCCAGTTGATGAATATGTCGGTGGCGGTGAGCGCAGCGGCAAAGCCCCAGAGGGTGATGTGGGTCTGGAAGAGCAGGGCCACCAGGATCCAGTAGAGAAGCCAGAAGCGCCGTCTGACCGGGAAAAGAGCAGCCAGGGCAACGATCAGAAAAGCCGCCGGCGCGAAGGGCGTCACCTGGATGCCCAGGAAATAGCCGAAGACCGGCGAGAGGACCATGAGTATGCTGAGCACCGGGTGGAAGGGTGCGCACAGAAGCACGATAAGGGCGGCCGCCGTCATGAATACCAGCGATATAAGCCCGGCCATGGCGAAGGGCAGGCCTATGTTCTTCAGCGGCATGAGGAGCAGGGTCGTCAGGACCGGAAAGCCGCTGCCCGCCAGATTCTCACCGCTCATGTCCGTCAGGTAGACCAGGGCCTCCGCGCTGCCCGGCTCATGTCTGGTCAGCAGGAAATAATTCATGACAAGGTAAATCGCTGTCACCGGAATCGCGTACGCGAGCCGTTTTACTGTGGATGGTCTGTTCTCCATTCAATCCCTCCTTTGCTCTGAAGGCCGTGCCGGCCGGGTTGTCCTGCGGGTCCGTCCCTCATTCGGCCCGATCGACCCGGATGATGTAGGTCTGCTCCCCGTCGGAGAAGACGACCTCACCCAGGCGCTGCAACAGGGCGTCGTTCAGGGCAGGGTACTTCTCCCGCTCCAGGACGCCGATATAGATGTAGTCGATGCCGTATTTTCCCACCAGGGCACGGACTTCATTTTCATCCGTCCCGGTGTAAATGACTTCAATGTCCGCGGCCCGGGCATTCAGCAGCTCCGTCCCGCTCCGCCACAGCCACTCGTGGACATACCAGCCCAGCGGCGTCGCAAGGCCCGTGGCCACGGATACCCGCTCGTAATCGCTGTAGCTGTCGCCCGGCGCCTCCAGGACCACGGCGGCCCCGTTGACGTTCCGGTTCAGATAATCGATCGCCTCGAAATCCTCCAGGAAGCTCTCCCCGACGAAGACGGAGGCATCCTTGCTTACGCTGCCCGAGGGATCCAGCACGTTCCCGAACCAGTCGTGGACGCCCCGGATGGTGTAGCCGCCCGTCAGGATCAGGCAGACAAGGCCCAGGGAGGCCAGGGCGAAGACCGCCCGATTGCCCAGGGCCATGGCCCGGATGAAGACGTAGCCCATGACAAGCCCCAGCAAAATGAAAGCCTGGTAGGACAGCTTGAACATGGTGTTGGCCCGGTAGTAGTCGCCCTGGTAGATATCCTTCACGTAAATGATCTCCGGCAGGAGCACCAGGCCCAACCCGCAGAGGGCGAAGAGAAGGGCCGTGAGGTCGGGGGCGAAGGGGGCGAAACGGGCAGGGGGCTCATTTTCCGGAGAAGCCTCCTTCCGATACTCCATCACCAGCATGGCCGCAAAGAGCAGGACCGCGAAAATCGGCAGGCCCCAGAGGACCATGAGCTGGTCGATGCGGGTGTGGGAGTGGGTGGGCCCGATCTCCGAGGAGATCATCTCGAAGGTCGCCGTGAAGGGCAGGCAGGCGATATAGCCGGCCGCGAAGACTAACACCGTCTCCACCGCCATGGACGGCAGAAATCGCTTCCAATTATAGTCCGCCGCCCGGAGGTTGGCGAAAAAGACGATGGCGCCGCAGACCACCACGTAAATCGGGAAATCCCAGTAGTTGGTCCACCTGAAGAGGCCGGTGAAGACGGCGATGAGCCAGATCTCCGGCTGGCTGAGGCCCTCACGGAGCCAGTCAGGTAATCTGCGCCAGGCCCTGGCCAGGGCGTTTTCGCGGCTTGAAGTCGGCAGAAGACTCTCGCTTCCGGCCAGGCCCAGCCTGCGCCGCCCATAAGCGTAAGCCACAGTCGCGATGGTCACCACGAAAATGATGTCCACATAGTGGGCATGCAGGTCCCCCAGGATCGTGGAGTAGGCGGGGAACTCATGGATGGTCTTGTCCGGCAGGTCCGGATCGTAGCCGATGTAGCGGGTCGCGTCCGGGAACCAGTAGCGCCCGTCCGAAAGCCCCAGGAAGGGCCT
>CAMONF010000266.1 GCA_946620335.1 uncultured Clostridia bacterium | reverse complement strand
GGCGCGTAACTGTGCCCGACTCCCAGTTTCCTTTTAAGCACCGTCGAAGAAAAGCGGGAAAAGGATCCTTCCCTGATTCCAGTTCCGTCCCTGATTCCCAGTTCCGCTCGACTTCAGGACATTCCATAAATAATCTTAGCCAACTCCGAATCCTTATCCAGGATAATGGTCTTATTACCCCCGCTCATAGCCTTCTTAAAGGCATCGAGGGACCGGAGGAAGTTGTAGAAGTCGGCCTTCTCCTCGGTATTGTAAGCCTCCTGGAGAATCTCCATGTACCTGGACTCGCCTTCGGCCTCCAGCACGGCGGCCTGCTTTCTGGCCTCGGCCTTCATGATGGAGGTCTCTTTGTCGGTCTCGTTGCGGATCTTCTGGGCCTCGGCGCTGCCCTCGGCCGTGTAGGAGGCGGCGATGTTCTGCCGCTCGGAGATCATGCGCTCGTAGACGGCTTCCTTGTTGTCGTCCGGCAGGTCCAGCGTCTTGATCTGGGACTGGAGGATGACGATGCCGTAGCCGCCGATATCACTGTTGGCCTTCTCGGTGATGAGCTTGGTCAGCGTCTCGCCGCGGGCCGCGATGATCTCGTCCTGGGTCATAGAGGAAATGACGCTCTTGGTGGCGTTGTAGACCGCCGCCTCGATCCTCTCCATAGCCCGGTCGTCCAGGGCGTTCAGGGTCTGGATGTACTTGGTGGCCTGGGTCACCTTCCAGAGCACGTAGTTGTCGGCGATCATGGACTTTTTGTCCTTGGTGATGACGTCCGATGCCGGGATGTCGTAAATCTTGGTGGCTGCGCTGATCTTCTGGACATTCTGGATGAAGGGGAGCTTGAAGTTGAGCCCCGGCTCATCCTTGACCGCCACGATCCGTCCGAACTGGCGGACAGCAGCGTACTCCTTTTCATTGATGGAGTAGGTGCTGCCGGAAATGAGGATAAGAAGCAGCAGCACGATGGTGCCGATGATGATACCTTTTTTCATGGTCCTGCCTCCTTTCTTCACTCTGCCTGGCCGTCTGTCACCGGGGTCTGGGCGGCAGGCGCCGCGCTTGTCCCGGAGGATGCGCCCGTAAAGCTCTCCACCGGCAGGACCTCCTGGGTCGTGCCGTCGGTGATGATGACCTTGGTACCGGGCAGGGCCTCCTCGATGGCTTCATAGTAGAGGCGCTGCTTGGTGATCAGCGGATACTGCTGGTACTGCTCGAACATCTGGTTAAAACGCTCCACCTGGCCTTCCGCCTCAGCGATTCTGGTCTGCTTGGCAGCCTCCGCGGCCTGGACGATCTTGTCGGCCTCGGCCTCCGCGGCCGGAATCTGCTCGTTCTTATACTTGTTGGCGTTGTTGAGGGCCGTCTCCTTGCCCTGCTT
Organism: uncultured Clostridia bacterium; assembly: GCA_946620335.1. Classification (GTDB taxonomy): domain Bacteria; phylum Bacillota; class Clostridia; order Lachnospirales; family Lachnospiraceae; genus Chordicoccus. Next base: position 2,836 of record CAMONF010000266.1, on the reverse strand, counting down.
GGCCGTCTCGACCGACTTAAAGGCCTGGACGATCTCCTGGGTCGGGGGCTCAGCGTCCTGGATCTGGATGTTGACCAGCTGGATGCCGATCTTCTGCTCCTCCAGCTCCTGCACCAGCTTCTCCCTCACGTCCTGCTGGATCTGGCTCTTGCCGGTGGTGATGACGTCATCCACCGGATAGTCGCTGACTGTGGAGCGGATACAGGCAAGGGCTGTATTTTTCAGAATGACCTCCGGCTGGCGGGAATTGTAGAGGTACTGGACCGGGTCGGAGACCTTGTACTCCAGATAGAAGTCGATGTCGACGAAATTGAAGTCCGAGGTGATCATGACGCCCTCGTCCTCCACCGTCCAGTTCTGCCCGTCACCGTCCACAACATAGCCGATGCCGATGCCGTGGGTCGTCATGTCGACCAGGTGGACCTGCTGGATGTAGGGGATCTTGAAATAAAGACCGGCCGTGTTCGTCTGAATGACCTTGCCGAACATGGTGACGACCGCGTTCTCCTGTTCAGAGACATTGTAGAAGCCGCCGCTCACGGTGGTGAAGAGGAAGATGATTGCGATGGTCAGGATGACATACCGGCCATACTTCTTCAGGCCGCCGCCCAAGTCCGTAGGGCCTCCCTTGCCGGACCCAAAGCGGAAAGGTCCGGATCCCTTTCTCCCCTTGTTGGAGTGGAATGGATTCCCGCCGAAGGGGTTTTTGTTGTTATTTCCGGAGCCTCCAAAAGGATTGCGCCCGTTGTTCCCGGAACCGCCGTAGGGATTCTGCCCGCTGTTCCCGGAACCGCCGTAGGGATTCTGCCCGCTGTTCCCGGAACCGCCGTAAGGCTGGGGACCGTTGTTCCAGTAGCCCTGGCCGTCCTGCTTCCCGTTGGGGTCATTGCCGCCGGAGCCGTTCGTGTAGTCTGCCAATGCTCTGTACCTCCTTATCTTGAACTAAAGGTCCGGCGAAGGGGGCCTGCGCCGGAATCTCCTTTGCTCTTATTATAACTGATTTTCTGGGGCATGCAAGCGCCTCGCGCCTGGCGCTCCGGCCGTATGGCATGCTGAGTCGCCGGGCACCTGTGGCCTGCCAAGCAGCCTGAAACGCCATGGGCGATTCAGGCGCCGGCTCCGGCCCGATTTAGTCAAGTTCATAGAGGTCTGTGTACTTTTTCTCCAGGTAATCCAGGAAGTCATCCGGCGTCAGGTCGCGGCCGGTGATATCCCGGATCCACTCCCGCGGGGCGAGGCGGTCAGCCTTCTTGAAGACGTGCTCCCGCATCCATCCGTTGATCAGGTCGAACCGGCCCTCGGAGACGGCCTTGTCGATATCCAGTTCTTCCTTCATGCGGTTGTAATACATGGCATTGTACATATTTCCCAGGGCGTAGGTGGGGAAATAGCCGAAGCCGCTGGTCCAATGGACATCCTGGAGAATGCCGTCCCGGTCTCCTGCAGGACGCACGCCCAGATAGGCCTCGTAGGTGTCGTTCCACAGCTTCGGAAGATCGGCTGTGCTTACATTTCCCCGGATGATCTCCTTCTCGATCTCGTAACGGATCATGATGTGGAAGGTATAGGTGAACTCGTCGGCCTCGGTCCGGATGAGGGAGGGCTCCACAATGTTGACGGCCTCGTAGAGCTCGCGCGGCGTCACGTCCGCCATGACCTCCGGGAAGACCTCGCGGAGCTTCGGGTAAATGAGACCAAGGAAGGCCTCGGACCTTCCGATCCGGTTCTCGTAGAAGCGGGAGACCGACTCGTGCTGGCCCATGGTCTTCATGTCCGTGATGTAGTGTTTCCAGTTCTCGGCCGGCTGGTTCATGTCAAAGAGGGCATGTCCGCCCTCGTGGACCACACTGTAGAGGCTGGAAATGAAGTTCACCGGGTCATAGTTGGTGGTCACCCGCTCGTCGAACTGCCCCGGGCCGTCCGTGAAGGGGTGCTCGGTGGTTCCCAGGAGACCACGGCTGAAATCAAAGCCGATGGTTGTCAGCAGGTAACGGGCTAACTCTTCCTGGGCGCGGTCCGTCACCGGGCGGGTCAGGAAGTCACGGCGGATCTTCTTTTTGGACTGCATGATCCGCTTAAGGAGCGGGACCAGGCGCTCACGGCAGGCGCCGAAGAGGTAATCCAGCTCTGCGGAGGTCATGCCGCGCTCATAGGTGTCGAGAAGGTTGTCGTAGGCGATGGGGCTGGCATTGTCCATGAGGGAGATGGATTTCATTTCCACGCGCCTAACGGCCTCCAGGGAGGGGGCAAAGCGGCTGAAATCGTCCGCTTCCTTGGCGGAAAGCCAGTCCACGTAAGCCTGGTTGGCCACCCGGGCTGCCTCATGCTGGTCCTCGGCCGTCATGCGGCGGGTACGGAGGTATTCCCTGTGGAGCTTTTCAGCTAAGGTGCGTTCGAACTCGTTCAGCTCCTCACGGCCCGCGTAGAGGACCTCGGCGGCCTCCACAAAGGCCGGGTCCTTCATGAGACGGAAGGCCTGGTTGGCCAGGAAGGCGCCGACCTCGCCCTGCCGCGCCATCCCCTTGGGCGGGCAGATGGTCTCCATGTCGTACTGGACGATGGAGGAGGCGTGGCGGTAAAGGTCGACCTGCTCGAGGACTTTGGTAACATATGATAAGGCTTCGGTTGTTGTCATGATTGTCTCCTTGTGATAAGTCTTTTTTCTATTTTAACACAAATGGGGATGGAGGGATGAAAAATGGGAATCAGGGACGGTTCCTTTTCCCACTTTTCTTCGAAAAGTGGGAAAAGGAACCGTCCCTGATTCCCAGTTATCCATACCTTCTCAAAAAAGAAAGGAATGTCCGCTAAGACATTCCTTTCAGAAATAAAAAAG
>CAMONF010000265.1 GCA_946620335.1 uncultured Clostridia bacterium | reverse complement strand
TATATGAGTACTTCAGCCATGGGGTGTTTTCATTTTATATGATCTATGCCTTCCTGCTTCCCCTGGCGGGCGGCGCACTGCCCTACACGCTTTTCAGCCTGGGGAAAGGCCGGTATCCGGGCGCCCTCAGCCGGTGGCTGGGCCACGCCGGCATCGCTGCCCTCACTGTCGGGAGTATCATGAAGGGTGTTCTCGAGATTTACGGGACGACCAATTCGCTGACCAGGGTCTACCCGCTGGCGGGGGTGCCGATGCTGGCGCTCGCCTGCCTCTTCTATCTGAGTAAGGCTCTCAGAAGGGGACGGTGATTCGTGAGAAAATGGGAATGAGGGACGGTTCCTTTTCCCACTTTTCATTTAATGAAAAGTGGGAAAAGGAACCGTCCCTCATTCCCATTTTTCAGCTCTCGCCGTACTGGTACTTAATACGCGCGAAAAGGTCATTTAGAATGAACTGCGCGTCCACCGTCTCGTACACCGCAATCTTATGCGGGTTATCCGGCCGCAGCGTGTAGGTCCCGTCGTCGTTGATATAGGGAGCGCCCATGATGATTTGCTCATGACGCTGGGAATTCAGCAGGAGGCCTGCAACCGGATTGTCGCCCAGGGACCACATCTCGCCGTTGGCAAAATGCGCGTAGCCTTCCGGCTCCTTGGGATCGAGATCCATTGGCGTCCCTTTCCGCATGGAAGCGAAGCGGACGTTGGTCTCCCAGAGCTGCTCGCAGAGCCATTTTCCCATCTTTCCGCAGGGATAGACTTTCTCATAGAGTTCGGCGAAGCTCACCCTCATCATGGAATAGGCTTTCGCCGTGACCTGCCACAGGCCGACGTCGGAGTTCATGACGACCCGGGCAGCAATCGCGTCGCCTGAGAGGTTGAATTCCCAACCGCCTTCGGGATAACTCTCGCCGCCGATCCAGACGACGTGCATGCGGTCCGCGATTTCGGGTTTAATTGTCAGGGCGACGGCGATGTTGGTGATGGCGCCCTGGCAGACCACGAAGAGAGGTCTCGGGTCGTCGCGGAGCGCCTCCTCGACGATGAATGCCGCTGCCTCGCTGGTCTCGTACTCATCCTCAGAGGTCATGGGCATACTGCCCATGAGGACCTTGACCTCGTCGCGGATGCCCATGACGTCCAGCATCTCCAGAATCTTGTCGTAGCTGAGCTGTACGGAGCCAGGCTGGTGGAGAAAGCTGGCTGCTGTGATGGCCCGCACGTCGAACTTGTTGACCAGCAGGAGCTGTAATGTGGCAAATGGGTCATCGCCCTCGCAGGCGAAGTCGGTGTCGTCGATGACGCGGATCTCGGTGGCGCCGTATTTGTCGAAGGGATAGGGCTTTAAGCCTTTTTTAAGCATAGTGTACCTCCTGTTGTGTGGGGGAAACTGGGAATCAGGGACGGTTCCTTTTCCCACTTTTCATTTTATGAAAAGTGGGAAAAGGAACCGTCCCTGATTCCCAGTTCCCTGCTTTCCTCTGAAAAGTGAACCATCCCTGGTTCTCATTTTTCAATGTGCATATTTGGGCCGCATCAGCAGCGTGACCGGCTCTTCGTAGTCTGCGGGGTCGATGGTGATGCCGGCCTTCCGGACGTTGGTCCTGAACCTCGTGAAGTCATCCACCGTTCCGATCACCGGATAGCCGAAGCTCTTCGAGCGGTAATGCATGGGCACCGTGATCCGGGCGCCGATGGCGTCCGCCATGGCGTCTGCCTCCTCCGGGCCGATGGTGTAGTAGCCGCCGATGGGGATCAGCAGGACGTCTGCGCCCTTGAGCGCGGCGAGCTGGTCCTCGGTCAGCGGACAGCCGATATCGCCCATATGGACGACCTTTACGCCATTAGCCTCAAGAATCGTAATCTTGTTGGTCCCGCGGAGGGCGCCCTCCTTGTCGTCATGCCAGGTATCCAGGCAGGTGATGGTGAAGGGATTCACGTCCCCGGTGCGCACGCTGATCTCCTCGGCCGCGTTGTGGTCCGAGTGGCCGTGGCTGCACAGAACCAGGTCCGCGGCCTCCGACAGCGAAGCAAGTCCGGGCACAGAGCCCGGCGCGTAGGGATCGAGGATCACGCGATAGTCCTCCTCCTCGATGGCAAAACAGGCATGTCCCAACCAGGTAATAATCATGAAATCCCTCCTTTTCTCCGGCGAAACTGCTGCCGGGGGCGAGCGCTTTGTCTTTGGCGGCGTCTATAGGATGTATTATAACATCTGACGTTGGGGGGTGGGAATGAGGGGGATGATTTTTCGGGCAATCTTGTGGAGACTGGTTGAGAGGGACGGTTGCTGGAATCAGGGACGGTTCCTTTTCCAGTAAACTGGAAAAGGAACCGTCCCTGATTCCAGCAACCGTCCCTGATTCCCAGTTTCCCCTCCTTCACCCCAACTTCCGAAACTCCTTCCGATACCCCGCCGGCGTGAGCCCCGTCGTCTCGCGAAAGCTCTGAATAAAGTAGTTGACCGTATTGAAGGCCAGGCGCTCGGCTATCTCCTTCACCGAAAGGTCCGAGGTCTCGAGGAGAAGCTTGGCGCGATCCACCTTGGCCTTGCGGATGTAGCTGCTGACCGACTGCCCGGTCTCCTTTTTGAATTTCTCCGTCAGGTAATACTCCGTATACCCCACCAGCGCGGCCAGGTCGGCCGTGCGGATCCGCCGGTCCAGGCTCAGCTCGATATAGTCACAGCACTTCTGGATAGCCGGCGAGTACCCCGGGTTGCTCCGCACATGGTGGACCCGGTAAATGAAATCATGGTACATAGCAGTCGCCAGCGCAGATAACTCCCCGGAATCCCGGCAGTCCTCCACCGACTGGATGTAGGAATCGCCGAGGGGATACGCCACCTCCGGGGAGAGCCCGCCCTCCATGGCGGCCCGGCTGACCAGGGTGATAAAGACTATGATGCTCGTCTTCTGCTGCCGGAGCGGGTCCCGGCCTTTCACGGGCACGCCCGGGCTCTGGCTCATGCTGTTCTGGAAGGCCCGGCTGTAGTTGATATTCCCTTCGCGCACCATCCTGAGCAGGGCCTGCTCTGCCAGATAGATCCTGGTGCGGTCCCGCGGGGCCGCAGAGGCAACCCTGGCATGACTGCTGTCGGCAGCCTCTTGAGGCACGGCGGATGCCTCAAAGACATCCAGTCCCAGCTGCTGTCCGGTCAGGATGTTATGAATCATGACCGCGTACCGGATGAAGACGGCGTACCCCATGACCGGAATCTCCGGCATGAGGCCCATCAGAGTCGTGAACATGCCTACATTTTCAGCGCTGTGGGGATAAGTCCGCATGGCATTCCGGATATGCTGCGCGGAGGTAGGGGTATAAAAGACAGGCCCGGCGACAAAAATCAACTCCCTGTTCCGCTCCGATTCATAACTGAGCACCCACTGGAGCCCTATGGGCGAACCCATGATTTCAGGCCGCGTGTTGTCCGTCTCCAGTCCATACCTTTTTATCTGGTCAAGTCCGCCGAAAAATGAAAACACGTCCGCCATCTCACGCCGCATTTCCACCGGACAGGATGTGTCCACAAGTCCGCCGTCGCGGAAATAGCACCATATGTACAGCCTCTCTCCGCTTGGAATCATTTCCTCAAGGAGGAGGAGATTCTGTTCTCCCTGGGTGATGCTCCGCTCCACTG
>CAMONF010000264.1 GCA_946620335.1 uncultured Clostridia bacterium | reverse complement strand
GAGGGGAAAAATGGGAATGAGGGACGGTTCCTTTTCCCACTTTTCAAAGAAAAGTGGGAAAAGGAACCGTCCCTCATTCCCATTTTCCATTCCCCAAGCTAAAAGTGGGAAAAGGAACCGTCCCTCATTCCCATTTTATTTCTGCCCTGTCGCCTTCTCCATATGCACGTTCAGCCCGCGGATCTTCACGTTCCGCATGGCCTTCATGACCTTGTCCGCATTGCGGCGGTCGACGTCCACAAAGGAGTAGCTGTCATAGATGTCGATGGCGCCGACCATCCGGCCGGAGATGCCGGACTCGCCGGCGATGGCGCCCACCAGGTCACCGGGCTTAATGTGCTGGTTCTTGCCGATGTTGATGAAGAGGCGGACCATGTCCTCGTCCTCGTGCCTGTCGGAGCGCCGACGCACGCGGAGCTTCTTGCCGTCGAGTGAGCGGCCGCCGCGGCCGAAACGGTCGCCACGCTTGTCGCCCCTGCGCCCATCGTCCAGGTGATCCAGGTCTCTGGGCACGGTGCCCTCGGAGTAATCGTCCTCGCGGACGGTCTCCTCTCCCATCTGGAGCTTGAGGAGAGCCGCCGCGATCTCCATGGAGGAGACCTCGTCCTCGAAGATCCGCTTGTCCAGGAGGTCCATGAGCTTGTCGAGGCCGTTCTCCTCCTTGTCGATCAGGGCAACTGCCTTGTCGAGAAGCTTTTCGGTCTTTATTTCCGTGATGGAGCCCAGGGTCGGTACGGCCTGGGGAAGGATCTTGGTGTGGCAGAAGCGCTGGATCTCCCTGAGCTTGTAGACCTCGCGGCCCACCACCAGGGAGTGGGCGGTGCCGGCCCTTCCGGCGCGTCCGGTCCGGCCGATGCGGTGGACGTAATACTCGTTGTCCTGGGGGATGTCGTAGTTGAAGACCGCCTCGATGTCCTCCACGTCGATGCCTCTGGCCACCACGTCCGTGGCCACCAGGATCTCGGTGAGGTGCTTGCGGAAGCTGCCCATGACCCGGTCGCGCTGAGCCTGGGACATGTCGCCGTGGAGCCCCTCGGCGTAGTAGCCTCTGGCCTTGAGCTCGTCCACCAGCTCGTCCACCTTGACCTTGGTGTTGCAGAAAATGACAGCAAGCTTGGGATCGTAGAGGTCCAGCAGCCGGCAGAGGACTTCCGTCTTCCGGTTGGGGCGGACGTCATAGTAATACTGGGTGATCTCGGGGACCGTCAGCTCCTTCTTGGCGATCCTGACGATCTGGGGATCGGTGAGGAAGCGGTTGGCCAGGTTCTGGATCTCCCTGGGCATGGTCGCCGAGAACATGACGGTCTGGCGCTCAGCGGGGAGGTCGGACAGGATGGTCTCCATGTCCTCGATAAAGCCCATGTCCAGCATCTCGTCCGCCTCGTCGAGGACGGCCGTGTGGACGTGGTCGAATTTGACCGTTCCACGGCGCATATGGTCCATGACGCGGCCGGGTGTGCCGACCATGATTTGGGTCCCGTCCTTGAGGCCGCGGATCTGCTTCACGATGTCCTGCCCGCCGTAGACCGGGAGGATCTTGACGTTGTGGAGGTATTTTGCGTAACGGTGGAGCTCGTCGGACACCTGGATGGCCAGCTCGCGGGTCGGGCAGAGGATGATGGCCTGGAGCTTCTTCACGTGGGGATCCACCTTCATGAGGAGGGGAAGGCCGAAGGCAGCGGTCTTGCCGGTGCCGGTCTGGGCCTGGCCGATCATGTCGGCGCCGGTCAGCTGGATGGGGATGGCCTGCTCCTGGATGGGGGAGGCGGACTCGAAGCCCATGTCAGAGACGGCTCGGAGGAGCTTGGGGGAGAGGCCCATGGCCTCGAAGGAGCCCTTTTCGGGGGTGTTTTCATTTTCCTGCGTCTCAGAGGGCTGCGGGAGGTTCATATTGTTTTCTGATTCCATTCAATTCTCCATATGGGCGCCTTCCATGGCGGCCCGAAATACGTTTCCTTTGGGTAAGCCTACTAACTAAAGCATAGGCGGGGGCAAATGTCAAACATTTTCTTGTCTTTCAAGACAGGGCTTGTTAAAATGAAGCCAGTGCCGGTAAGCCGGCCGCCGGGGCGGGACCGCCCTCCCCGGACCATAAGACAGGTGGAAAAAGCGATGGCGAGCGAAGAAAATAAGAACACGGATTTTATGTCCCGGCTCCTGGCCAATGTGGACCCCGAAGCCAGGGAGAGCCTGGTGCGGCGGAGCGAGGCTGCGCCGGCGGCAGGGAAGAAAAAGGCAGCGTCCGGGGCTGAGCCCTCTCCCGCTGCGGGAATAAAGACAAGTCCGTCAGAGGGCGATTCAAAAACGGCGGCTGTCTCCCATGAACCGGCAAAGACAGCCGGCGCCGTTTCGGGGGATGAAAAGACGGATTCCGCTGCGTCCGGATCGAAGCAGCCCTCAGGCGAATCTTCAGGATCAAAAACGCCGAGCGCCATGCCTGAATTTCTCAGGAGAAAGAAAGCGGCTCCCGGCAGGAAGCCTGTGAAAAAGAAGGCGCCCGTTCCTGCGGAAAAGGTTGAGGAAGCTGAGATAAAGGAAGAAGACCAGGATACCTCCGCACCTGAGGCTCCGGCGGAGCCTGTGGACGAGGGCTTCCTTGAGGAGCTGGCTGCCGATATGGCCGCCGACAACGAGGACCGTTACCAGATCCCCGTAAAGCGCGGGCATGACAAGTCCCTCCGGTTCTGGTTCGATCCCATGAGTCAGAAGATCTGGGACGGATATGCGGACCTCATTTACCGGGACGAGCTGTCTGTGGACAACAATGCGGCCCACCAACTCCTGCTCCCCTTCATCCTGGAGCATTACGAGGGCAAGTTCCTCTACCGGAACGAGCTCAATCTCCTGCCCCTTGACAAGGTGGAGCCCCTGGCCGGCGACCTCAGGAAGGCCGCCCGGGCCCTCAAGCGCAAAGACCTTCAGAATCCGGCCCTGGCCCTCGTGGCGGCCAATATCACCATCGACCTTCTGGTGCCGGAGGAAGAATACAACGAAAAATACCTTTCCGGCAGCCCCCTTGAGAAGCGCAGGGCTGTCCGCGAGAACCTTCCTGTAGCCGCGGAATTCTACGAGACTGTGGCCGCCTATCTGGAGGAGATGCTTCGACGGTACAAGCCCAAGGGCTTTACCTCTATAGCTATATCTGCTCCCGTGTGAGGCTGGAAACTGGGAATCAGGGACGGTTCCTTTTCCCACTTTTCGCAAAACGAAAAGTGGGAAAAGGAACCGTCCCT
>CAMONF010000263.1 GCA_946620335.1 uncultured Clostridia bacterium | reverse complement strand
TGTGCTTCTCCCTGACCAGGAACCAGCCGATAAGGGAGATGACAAATGAAACCAGCATGACCACGAGGGCGAGGATCATGTAAGCAGTCTTATAGCTGCCGGTGACAGCCTGAATGGAGACAGCGATCGCAGCCATAGCCGAGCCGAAGATACCCAGGATCATGACCCAGAGACGCGGACCGATCAGCAGCTTGGAACGCTCGCCCGGATCATTGGTCATAGTCCTGAAGAGCAGGTTCTGGTTGTAGAAGGACATGCCGATATCGTAGACCAGATAGAAGAAGATTACCCAGACGGAGACCAGGACAGCGCTTGATGTGATGCCGCCGGGCAGAGCATAGAGACAAATGACGCCGATAGTGGTCATAATAATGGAGAGGAGGAAGAAGGGCTTGTACTTGCCGTGCTTGCCGATCTTGCCGCTGTCCATGATGAAGCCCTGGATCGGGTCGTCGACCGCGTCGACGATACGGGCCGCCAGCAGCAGGACGGTGGCCAGGGTGGCACCCATCTTGCCGAGGCCTGCATAGTCGGTCATGAAGGCCATGAACATGGATGCCATGAAGACGGAGGCGATTCCGTTGTTGGTGGAAAGCGCTGTGGTGCCGAAAATCTCTTTGAAGCCTTCCGCTTCGGGGTTCTTTGCTTTCGGGGTTTTAGCCATGATCGTATTCTCCTTCTCATTTTTCAAGCCTTAGGTATCTCAACCTGTTTACCTGATAATACAGGAAAAGGGGAGGGTCATTCTATCAGGGATGTATGAATCACGTCAACGATGTATCTTCTTTGTCACAAAATTATCATTTTGTATGGGAGGGTTCTTTTGGTCAAAAGGAGCCCCCCTCTGTCCCAAAAGAAGCTTCCCGCTATCCCACGTCCCCTTTGCTTCCCGGAGCTGTTAAGTAGACACGAAAGTGCGGTATTTGGCGAAAATGCAAAAAATATATTGAAAAGAACGCTTTTTTTATGGGCAATTTCATGATATTCTGAAGGGGTATAGGCAATTATTGATCGTTCGGGAGGGTCCTATCTACTGAACTGTGCGCGGCGGGGCCGGGGTTCATTTCCAGCGGGAATGGAGGGCAGGGCCCTCGCACCCCCCGGCCCACAGGACCCGGACCGGAGGGGCCATGCGCCCCCAATAATGATGGAGGAAAAAGAATGAAAGCATTCAAGATCAAGCAAGACCTGTACTGGACCGGTGTCCTGGACCCTGACCTCAGAGTATTCGACATCATCATGGAGACCAAGTACGGTACGTCCTACAACTCGTATCTGCTGGAGGGGAGCGAAAAGACGGCGCTCTTCGAGACAGCCAAGGAGGCATTTTTCGATGAGATGGTCGGCTACATCGAGTCGGTGGCTTCCGTCTCCCAGATCGATTATCTCATCATGGACCACACGGAGCCGGACCATGCGGGTTCGATTGCGAAGCTCCTCGACATGAATCCGCACATCACCGTCGTAGCCACCGGCACGGCGATCCAGTTCCTGAAGCACATCATCAACACGGACTTCAATTCCATCGCCGTCACGGACGGAATGACGCTGTCCCTGGGCGGCAAGACCCTGGAGTTCATGGTGCTGCCCAACCTCCACTGGCCGGACACCATGTACACCTACGTCCCGGAAATAAAGACACTCTTCACCTGCGATTCCTTCGGCTCCCACTATGCCGCCGAGGGCATCGTCCGGTCCTCGGTCACGGATGAAGCGGGCTACGCGGACGCGACCAAGTACTATTTTGACTGCATCATAGGACCTTTCGCCTATCCCTACATGGCGGCGGCGCTTGACAGGATCAAGGACCTGGAGATCGAGCATATCTGCTGCGGCCACGGGCCGGTGCTGGATTCTCATTTTGACCAGATCTTCGGCTGGTACCGCGAGTGGTGCCAGCCGCCGGCGGCCAAGGAGAAGAAGCTGGTGGTCATGCCCTACGTCAGCGCTTACGGGTACACCAAGAAGCTCTCGGAGGCGATTGCCCAGGGCGTCGAGGATGCGGGAGCGGAAGTCCACCGGTATGATCTCATTTTCGACGACAAGACCAATCTGGCCGCAGACATGGCCGCTGCCGACGGCTACCTCTTCGGCACGCCCACGATCCTGGGCGAGGCCCTGGAGCCGGTCTACAATCTGACCCTCGGCATGTACCCGCCGGTCTACAAGGGCCGCCTGGCTTCCGCCTTCGGCAGCTACGGCTGGTCCGGCGAAGGCGTGCCCCACATCATCGAGCGCTTAAAACAGGTCCGCCTGCGCGTGCTGGACGGTTTCCGCGTCCGGTTCAAGCCCGATGACAACCAGCTGACGGATGCCTACGATTTCGGCTACAACTTCGGCTGCGTCCTCCTCAAAAAGGAGCAGAAGAAGACGGCCAAGGGAACCAGGCAGCTGGTCAATTGCCTGGTCTGCGGCGCCATTTTCGACTCCTCCATCGAGGAATGTCCGGTCTGCGGCGTCGGTCCCGAGAATTTCGTGCCCGCGGGGGACGTCGGGACAGGCTACCAGAAGGATACG
>CAMONF010000262.1 GCA_946620335.1 uncultured Clostridia bacterium | reverse complement strand
GACGTCGCGGGTTTCGAGCAGTTTGCGGACGGCTTCTACGCCGGCGTGGGACATGTAGGTGTGGTAGTTGATCTTGCGCAGGCCGTTTTTGATGCCGGTGCGGTAGTCCTCCGGGGAGACGCCGCTGCCGCCGTGCATGACCAGCGGCAGGCCGGTCTTCTCGGCGATGACCTTGACGCGGTCAAGGTCCAGCACCGGCTTGGCCTTGTAGATGCCGTGGGCCGTTCCGAAGCTGGGCGCCAGGGCGTCGATGCCGGTCTCCCGGCAGAAAGCGACCGCCTCCTCCGGATCCGTGTAGACCGGACCGGAGGCGTTGGCAGCGCCGCCCTCGCGGGAGGCCAGGGCGCCGAGCTCCGCCTCCACGCCGCAGTTGTAGTTCTTCGCCATGGCCACCGCCTTCTTGGTGTTGGCCAGGTTCTCCTCGTAGGGAAGGGTGCTGCCATCGTACATGACGCCGGTGAAGCCGATATCGAGGGCCTCCTGCATGTAGGACAGGGTCTCACAGTGGTCCAGATGGACGCAGACGGGCACCTTGGCATTCTTCGCGGCCAGGACCATGACCGGTCCAATCTTCTCAAGCGGCGACACATCCTCATGCAGCTCCGCGTGGGAAATGATAACAGGCACCTGGAGCCTCTCCGCCGCATCGATCACAGCGTTGACGCACTCGAGGTTCGGGGTATTGAAAGCGCCCACGGCGCAGTGCTTCTCTTCCGCCAGGGCCAGGATTTCATTTAAATTGACAAGCATGACTTCTCTCCTTTTTCACCAGTATGCAGCGCGGAGGATCGGGTCCGGCAGCCAGCCGGAATAACCGATCCATTCAGACACGCCAACAGCAGATTCCGTTCATCTCCGGACCGCCAGCCGGATCCGTTCAGACACGTTCGGGCAGATTCCCGCGCAGGCCGTTCTTCGTTCACATCAGCGGGCGGACAGCGTTGTAAACCGCCTTGTACCGCTCGTAGATCTTCATATACTTTTCGTGCATTTCCTCTCTGGGATAATAGGTCTCCATCTCCTGGACCATATGGCCGGCCGCGTCCTGAAGGTCCGCGAAGACGCCCGTGGCGATGCCGGTCAGCATGGCCGACCCCACGGTCCCGGCGTCCACCGTCTTCAAGGCGGTGATGGGCAGCCCCAGTACGTCCGCCTTCATCTGCATCCAGACCTTGGACCTGGCCCCGCCGCCGGTGGCGCTCAGGCGTGTGAAATGAATGCCCGACCCGCTCAAAGCTTCATAGTTGAGCCTCATCTCGTAGACGACGCCCTCCATGCAGGCCCGGTAGAGATCGGCCGCCGTCGTAGCCGTGGTCAGCCCCAGAACAGCGCCCTTGGAGCCTGTGTCCATGTAAGGCGTGGCAGCGCCGGCGAAGTGCGGCAGGACCAGAAGGCCGGTGGGCTCGTCCTTGCCGTAGGCCCTCTCCATGCTCTCATTTGTCTCGCCCTTGCCGAAGGTCTCCATGGCCCACTGGATCAGGGCGCCGCCGGTGTAGGAGAAGGCGTATGCGACGTACTTGCCGGGAAGGATGTAGGGCACCACGGAGAAATAACCCTTGGCCATCACCGGAATCTCGGGAATGCTGTCGTAGATCGGAGTCAGGCACTCCACGGTGCCCGCGCCGTCCACCGCCACCGAGCCGTCGAAAGCGCCGGCGCCTGCCGCAGCCGCCACCTGGTCGTGGGCGACGGAGACGATCACACAGGCCGGGGCGAGCCCGGTCTTCGCAGCAGTCTCAGCAGTAACGGGGCCTGCCGGCGTGCCCGTCGGCACCGTCTCGCTCATGAGGGAGACGTCGATGCCCGCCGCTTCAAAAACCTCGCGGCTCCAGGTGAGATTGTGAATATCGAAGGCCATGGTCCGGGTGGCCAGGGAATAGTCGATCTGGGCCCTGCCGGTCAGGTGCCAGACCACAAAATCCTCGATCAGGTGGATCCGCCTGGCGGATGCGTAGACTTCCGGCAGGTGCCTCTTGATCCACATCATTTTGGAAATGGAATACATTTCATGCGGCGCGAGGCCGGTGATCTCCGCAATCTTGTCCCTGCCCAGCTTTTCAACGAGCTCCGCGCACTCTTCCGCCCCGCGCTTATCGGTGTAGAGCATGGCGTTGTGGAGCGGCTGCCCGGCCTCGTCGGTCATGACGAAGGTCTCGCCGAAGCTGGTGACGCCGATGCCGGCGATGTCCGGGTAGGAGGCGGCCATCTCGCCGATCACGGCGTAGACGCTCTCCATCATGGTGGAAATGTCGATTTCATGTCCGCTGACTGCCCGGCGCACCGGGTAGTCCCGGTAGGCCTTGCCCAGCTGCTGCCCCTGCTCGTCAAAGACGGTCAGCTTGCAGCCTGTGGTGCCGATGTCCAGTCCTCCGATTTTCATAGTCTTCCTCCCATCAGCTCAAACATTCACGGATATCTTCCGGTCCTCCCGGCCTGTGCAGCCAGGTTTCGGGATACTTTGCCGGCAGAAATAGTTCATAGTTTTCGGGACAGGGGCTGCCTGTCCCGGGGTTCATTTTATTCAGAATCAGTCGATCTCGACCCAGTCGTAGTGGAGGTAGGTGGTGAAGGCCTCCTTCAGGATGTCTTTCATGTGGCCCACGCCCACGGAGGTGTGGTGCTTGAAGCCACCACGGGCCAGGCGAATCAGCTTGTTCTCCATATCCGGGATCTCGCAGACGCCGGCGCAGCCGAAGAAGCTCTGCTCGATGGGATCGTCCGTGAACTCGGCCTCGGAGGCGTAAACGAGGATCTTGCCGTCTTTGGTCTGGCAGTTAGAGATGGTGGTCGGGAAGGCCTTGATGCGCCCCTCGTTGCTGCCCCAGCCGGAGCCCGGATCGGTCTTGTCGAACATCTTGTGGTTGGTGACGGTGCCCTTGCCGGTCATGAGGCTCTGGGCG